>JAPKCP010000353.1 GCA_028822885.1 Yoonia sp.
GGATCAGAAGCTGGGTTTTGGTGAGTGTTTTGAATAGACGCGGAAAGCGACCGTCCACTGCCCGGCAATGCATGTTTACATGCATGAGAGGGACCATGGGCCAGTTCCAATTCATCGAACAAACGCGGCATTCGTTTGTAGAGTACGGTGACGCCATCGCGGCAGGCGGCTTGAGCAAGAGCGCAGGCCAGCCAAGTTTTACCAACGCCACACGGGCCGGTGATTATTAGATTGCGTTTATCCTTGATCCAGCGCCCCGTTAGCATTTGTTGGAACAGGGCTTTGTCGAGGCCGCGTCGGGATTTGTAATCAATGTCCTCTGGCACAGCGCCACGGTGGCGTAGTTTTGCTGTCCGCATACGGCTGTCAAACCGCTTGGTTTCCCGGCTACTGCTTTCTCTGTCTATCAGCAGACCCAGCCATTCAGCATGGGTCAGATTGGCAGAACCATCTTGCGATTGCATCTCAGCAAAGGCCTCTGCCATGCCGTCGAGCCTGAGTGTTTTGAGTTGATCCAGTGTTGGATGATCAAGCATATTTATTCCTCTTCAATGGAAGTAATCCGCGCCACGGATGTTGGGGTGTGTGATCGCAGGCTCTTCCGTGACGCTGGTGCGAGTTTTGCGATCCAGACCATTCTTGAGAATGGAATGCAGTGATGTGTAGGAGTGGGCATTGAGCTCAAGAGCACGAACGCAAGCGGCATCCAGGCGGTCATGTCCGAAGGTCTTGGCCAGTCTGATCACGCCAAGGCAGCTGCGATACCCTTGCTCAGGATGGCGGCGCTGGCGCATGATCACGTCGACAAATATTTCGACGTTCACACCGGCCTTTGCTGCATATCTTCGGATGCGTTCCGGAGACCAATCGATCCGGAAGCGATGATGTGCAGGCATGTGATCGCGGATCGTAGAGTGTTGTCGGTTTCCGGAGGTTCGAGCATGGGATGCGACGCGTTGCCCATTAAAATATACCTCTACAGTGCGTGCGGTGATCCTTGCCCACAGCTTTTTCTTCAACAATTGATATGGCACCGAGTAATAATGGCGGCCAATATCAACATGGTAATCAAGGCCCGCGCGGCACTGCTTCCATTCGGCATAAACATATGGGGTGACGGGCAGAGGCTTTAGCGCGGGGCGATCCAAACGATCAAACAGATCGCGGCGGCTTGCCCCTAGATGGCGACTGGACTTGTCGTTGAGTTGATCCAAAAGTGGACGGATCGCCGCGTTCACCTCATCCAGGCCAAAGAAACGCTGATTGCGCAGGCGTGCCAAGATCCAACGTTCAGCCAGCAAAACAGCGCCCTCAACCTTTGCTTTGTCTTTGGGTTTTCTGGGCCGCGCCGGAACGATGGCCGTGTCGTAATGTGCCGCCATATCCCCATAGGTGCGATTGATCGCAGGGTCGTAAAAACAGGCCTTGGTAACACCGGCCTTGAGGTTGTCCGGAACCAGCTGTCCAGGTACGCCGCTGAAGAACGCAAAGGCGCGCACATGACTGGATATCCAGTCTGGTAGTTTCTGTGTCCAGCTAGCCTCCACATAGGTGTAACTGGACGCCCCAAGCGTCGCGACAAAGATCTGCGCTGTCCGCACCTCGCCGGTCTTGGGGCAGACAACGTCAATCGTCGGACCCGCATAATCAACAAACAGCCGCTCGCCAGCAGGGTGACGTTGCCGCATCACTGGCGACAGCTTGCCTTCCCATCGCGTGTAAAGTTCACAGTATCGGCTATAGCCATATCCTGCAGGGTGAACCCCGCGATACTCTTCCCACAGCAGCGACAGCGTTACGCCCTTGCGCCGCAACTCGGCATGCACATACGCCCAATCAGGCTGGGGCACGTCGTGACGCACCTCACCGGGAGCATAAGAAAACAAGCGGCGCTCAAGGTCTGAATCCGACAAGTCCGCTGGCAGAGGCCAGCTTAAGCCTTCAACCCCCGCACGTCGGAAATACTCCGATATCGTCGCGCGACCAACGCCAAGGCTTTGCGCAACCTGACGACCTGAAAATCCATCTGATCGAAGCCGCAGGGCTTCTCGTATCTTCCGCATGGGCAATCTCTTCATTGGGCTCTCTTCCGTTCAAAATGAACGTCAGAGTAGCCCTGCTACAGATCGCCTCGCAGCACACTAAATCAGGTCAAAGGGGGGTGGCCGGATGCCCCGGAATCCCCGGCCGGATCAAATCGGTATGGGTGGCCGGATCACCCCGGAATACGCAACCCTGATGGATTTAGCCTACAGACTGTGTATTGGGAATGCCAAGGGCTGTGAAGCCGTTGAGGATGACAGCACGGATTTGGATCTCCGCGACCTGCCGATCAAAGTCGCGCGCAGAGAGGCGTTGGCCAAGCAATTTCAAACAATGCATCTTCGTTTTGACGCGGCTTCGGCGGTGGTATCAAGTCAGTTGCCGCCACAATGCACGCCCGAGGTATTCTGAGGATCGAACTGCTTCGTTCCGTGCCTTGGCCCTAGGTATGCTAGACTTCTATAGCTTCGCATTCTTGTGCGGTGGAATGACAGCGCGGGCATTGCGGGCTTCGATTGCGTCGTGGCATTTTCGCGCATCATAAGCTCCATCACCGGTGACTGAAGTGGTCCAGCGAATTCGGACAGCGTGCTAAGGTGTATCCAACATGAATGAATGGATACGAGAATGACGAAGCGACGGAACTTTTCAGACAAGTTTAAGGCTGCTGTGGCGCTTGAGGCGCTGCGTGGTGACAAGACGGTTCAGGAGATCGCAGCCAAGCGTCAGCTCCACCCGACGCAGGTGAGCACGTGGAAACGGCAAGCGATTGAGGGCATGGCAGGTGTTTTCTCGGACAAGGTCAAGAAAGCTGAGAACAAGGACGGCGAGATCAAAGACCTGCACGCCAAGATCGGTCAGCTTGCGGTGGAGAACGATTTTTTGTCACAAGGGCTGAAACGATGAGCCCGTCAGAACGTCGTGAGATGATCCGCAAAGAGAACACCGATTTGAGCCTGACACGCCAATGCAAGCTGCTGAAGGTCAGCCGCTCAT
>JAPKCP010000354.1 GCA_028822885.1 Yoonia sp.
GACCAAGGCTGGCTCTATTTGGCTGGCAAGACATGGCCGCGGGGGAGATCGTCGGCTGGGCGATGAAGGATCACATACGCGCCAAGCTCTACTGCGACGCCTTGGAGATGGCTCTGGGCCGCAGAGGCCCCGTTCCAGGGCTAATCCATCATTCCGACAGGTCTAGCAAGTACGCTGGTGTGCTCATCAAAAAACTTATCTTTTAGCCAAGGGACCCGGCGCCGCAGCAAAAGGAGCCACCAATCCCCACCAACCACAGTTTCTGCAAAACGCTGCTATCTGTAATCTGTGTGACATTCACGACGTCACCCCATACCGACATTGCTTAAAAATGTAGCGAACCGTGTCGCGCGGAAGATACAACCACCGCGCGACAATCGTCTGTTAAGCGTCTTGCCCAACACTTTGCCGCTGGGAGCCAAGCCCCTCGATGGTCAACGCCATCACGTCCCCTGATTTTAGGTAAATCGGTGTCGGCTTGATCCCCATTCCAACACCCGGAGGTGTCCCAGTTGAGATAACGTCACCCGGATGCAGCGTGAACAACCCGCTCAGGTGCTCAATAATTTCCGCTACGGTAAAGATCATCGTAGAGGTATTGCCGGTTTGCATCCGCTTTCCGTTCACATCCAACGACATGGCAAGGTTCTGCGGATCAGCAACTTCATCGCGTGTGACAAGCCATGGCCCGGTCGGTCCAAACGTGTCGCAGCTTTTGCCCTTCGTCCATGTCCCACTCAGATTAGTCTGAAAATGCCGCTCTGACACGTCATTCACAACACAATACCCAGCGACGTAATCCAGCGCGTCTTCTTTGCTGACGTATTTTGCAGTCTTTCCAATGACGACACCCAGCTCGACCTCCCAATCCGTGTTGGTTGATCCGCGCGGCATCACAACATCATCGTGCGGGCCGACAATGGCAGAGTTGGCCTTCATGAATAGGATCGGATGCGCAGGAATAGCAGCACCCGTTTCGGCGGCATGGTCTGAGTAATTCAGACCGATGCAGCAGAATTTCCCAATTTCCCCAACACAAGGCCCCAGACGCGGATTGCCCTCAACCTTTGGCAAAGTCGCTGGATCAATCGCGCGCAGTTTCGCCATACCATCGTCAGACAACACAGCCCCCGCAATGTCATCGACAACACCCGACAGATCACGCAGATCGCCGTTGCCATCAAGCATACCCGGCTTTTCTTGGCCAACAGGCCCGTAACGCAGTAATTTCATTTTTTTCTCCTTTAGCCGGACCAACCGCCGTCGATGACGTGCGGCTGTCCCGTTGTAAATCCACTTTCATCGCTCGCCAGATACACGACCAGCGCAGCAATTTCGTCAGCTGTCGCGACCCGCCCCATTGGTTGGCGAGACACAAATGCCTCTAATGCTGCATCGAAGCTGCCCATTTCTTCGCCCAACGCTTTGACTCTATCGTGCCAACTTGGGCTTTCGACAGTACCGGGACAGATGCAGTTACACCGGATGCCCTGCTTGATGTAATCAATAGCTACCGACTTGGTCATGCCAATAACAGCGGCCTTGGTCGTCCCGTAGATAAATCGGTTAGGCGCACCAATAATTGAGGAACACGCCGACGACATATTCACAATCGACCCTGATCCACGTTCTAACATGCCCGGCAAAACAGCCTGCATGGTGCGCATCATCGCGCGTACGTTCAGATCAAACGCAAAATCCCACTCATCATCCGTGGCATCCAAAACCGTCCCATGATGCACAAACCCCGCGCAGTTGAACAACACATCAGGCTTAGCTTTTGCGACGCCAGCTTTCACACTGGCCCCATCGCGCACGTCCATCACAAACGTCTCAACGCCATCCATACCCTCTAATGCCGCTTCATTCACATCCGTCGCAAAAACCATTGCACCTTCAGCGGCCATCGCAAGCGCAGATGCCCGCCCAATCCCCTGCCCTGCTGCGGTGACAAGCGCGCGCTTACCAGTTAGTCTACTCATAATGTCCCTCCAATATGAGGCGATCCTACACGCTCATCAAAATCTTTGAAGAGCCCGCGCAAAAAGAACGTAGCACATGACAAAAATTCTTATCCTCGGCGGCGGCGGCATGATCGGCCAGAAGCTCGCAAAACAGCTTCTGGCGAATGATCCAGACGCAGACATTACCTTGCACGACATCGCATTCCCCCCAAACGGGGTCCCCGCAACCCAGCAAACTGGCGACGTGTCAGATCCCGCGACAATGACCGCCATTGCACAGGCTAAATTTGACACAATTTACCACCTCGCATCCATCGTGTCTGGTGAGGCGGAACAGCAGTTTCGCAAAGGTTGGGTCACAAATCTGCACGCCATGATGAACCTGCTGGAAGGGTTGCGCACGGTCGAACACTGCCCACGCATCGTGTTCACATCATCCATCGCGGTGTTCGGCGGTCCCTACCCTGACGTGATCACTGACGACTACTTTCAGTCACCACAAACGAGCTATGGCGCACAAAAGCTTGCCTGCGAAGTCCTACTCCAAGATTATTCCCGTAAAGGCTATGTCGACGGACTATCGCTACGTCTGCCTACAATCTGCGTGCGCCCAGGCAAACCAAACCTTGCAGCATCGTCATTCTTTTCAGGCATCATCCGGGAACCTTTGAATGGGGTCAAAGCGGCCTTGCCGGTCGTAGATTCAACACGGCACTGGTTCGCATCACCAAAAGCAGCCGCAGGATTTTTGATCCACGCAGCAGCGCTTGATACTGAAAAACTAAACGGACGCCGCGCTCTAAACCTGCCCGGTGTCAGCTGCACCGTGGCCGAACAAATCGAGGCATTGCGCGAAATTGCAGGTCAAAAAGCCGTAGACCTGATCACCCCACAGCCTGACGCGGACATCGCCAAAATTGTCGCTGGCTGGCCGCAGAATTTCGCAGCTGACCGCGCGATAGCACTCGGTTTCAAAGCAGAAACCAACTTTGCCGACATCATCAAAACCTACATCGCAGAGGACATGCCTAAGACCG
>JAPKCP010000355.1 GCA_028822885.1 Yoonia sp.
ACAACAGCGTCAGCTTTGCCATCGTTGTGATCCTTGGGTCACTGGCCATTGTTGCGCTATGGGAAACAATCAAAGCCACCGCCCCACGCGCCAAACCCCTTTCCCCACAAGGGATACGCACGCCCGCAAAGACTCCCTGATACTGCCACCATTTTGCCGTGATTGTTGCCTAATCGGGAACAATCATGACCGATATTACACACATCCCCGCCCGCGTCCGCCTTTCCCAGATCAATCTGGGTGGCGTTGGTCTGTTGTCAGCCCTTATCGTGGTGTCATTCCCAATCTACTGGAGCAGCTTTGGCCTGCTCGGTGCGGCATGGATCACCCCTGAATATAGCCACGGGCCACTGATCCCGCTGATCTCGCTTTACCTGTTTCTGCGCGAACGCCGCATGATGACCCTGTCAGATGCGCCCAAGCAGACGGCCCCCGGCATTATCCTGACTGTTGTGGCCCTCGCCCTTGGTATCTTTGGCAATCTTGTCGCGATCCCCGATATCGTGGCCTATGCGCTGATCCTTTGGGTCGGCGGCGTGATGTTGACCTGCATGGGGTGGTCCCAAGGCAAGCGTCACTGGGCGCCCGTCCTGCATCTGATCTTCATGTTGCCACTGCCGCAGATCATCTACTGGCAGCTCACCATCGCGCTGCAACTGGTATCTTCAGAACTGGGTGTATGGTTCATCAAACTGGCTGGCATCCCAGTGTTCCTTGAAGGGAACATCATCGACCTTGGCGTCTATAAACTGCAAGTCGCAGAGGCCTGTTCGGGCTTGCGCTACCTGTTCCCAATCCTGTCGTTTTCCTACCTGATGGCGATCCTTTACCGGGGGCCCTACTGGCATAAGGTCGTGCTGTTTGCGCTCGCGGTCCCCCTCACTGTTTTCATGAATTCGGTGCGCATCGGTATCATCGGCATATTGGTGAATGCCTACGGGATTGGGCAAGCCGAAGGGTTCCTTCATTTTTTTGAGGGCTGGGTAATTTTCGGGGTCTGCATCGCATTACTGTTTCTGACAGCACTTGGTCTGCAACGGCTAACGCGCACCCCCAAACCGCTGCGCGATTTGATGGATGTGGACACTGATGGCCTTGGCAGTGAGGCATCAGTTGTCCTCACCCTCGCCCCCTCACGCGGCATGATCACAGGGCTGATCCTTTCTGCCATGATCACCGCCGCCTTTATCTTCACACCAACCCCGCCCCGGATCATACCAGAGCGGGACGTCTTTGCACTGTTCCCACGCGAAATCGCAGGCTGGCAAGGTCAGGTCATCCCACTTGACCCTGATGTCGAAACTGTCCTTGGGGCCACCGACTATATCAACGCGACGTATCACGCGCCCGACCAATCCACGACCGTCAGCTTTTTTGCGGCATGGTACGCCTCTCAGACCGACGGGGCTGGCATCCATTCCCCCGAAGTCTGCCTGCCTGTAGGTGGTTGGGAGGTCTTTTCCCTCGATCCACATGCAATTTCACTGCCAACCACCCTTTACGAAGATTTTGAGGTCAACCGGGCTGTGATCCAAAAAGGGCTGTCCAAACAATTGGTCTACTACTGGTTTGATCAACGTGGACGGCGCATGACAAACGACTATGCAGCCAAAGCTACAGTGATCTACGACAGCCTGACACGCGGGCGGACTGATGGGGCAATGGTCCGTTTCACAACCCCGATCCACAACAACGAGACCGAGGCAACAGCCGACGCGCGCCTACAGGTCTTCATGGCAGAGGCCCTACAACGTCTCCCCACCTTTATTCCTGAATAAGCGGTGTAAGGGGGCCAGCCCCCGCCCGTTGGGCGCCCCCGGGATATAGAGAAAACCAAAGACACAAAGACCCAGTCCATAATGTCTTTGGTTTCTTCTGGCGCGCGCCTACCTTAGCGCCTTTTCTCAAACACCCGCGCATAAGCTGCCAACAAATGCGGCACCGAATGCCCCCAAGACAAGGCACCAAGCACACGTTCGCGGCCTTCTTTGCCCATCCGCGCACGCGCTTCCGGATCATCCATCAACGCGGCAATCTTGTTGCCAAAATCAACGGGATCATTTGCGTCAGCATAAAGCGAAGCACCCTGCGCCGACACCCGGCCTTCTGTCAGATCAAACTGCACAGTTGGCTTTTCCAGCGTCATATATTCCATGACTTTATTCATTGTCGAAATATCATTCATCGCGTTCTTAGGATCGGGGGACACACCAATATCAATGCAGTTCAGCACGGCCAGCATATCCTCGCCGTACAGCGGACCCGTGAACGTGAAATAGGCATCAAGCCCATGCGCGGTCACGTCATCTTGGACAATCTCCAGATGCGGACCAAAGCCCACAATCGCAAAATGCACATCTTTGCGATCCAGCGTGTTAATCAGATGATCCGCTGCCTTCACCAGCAAATCCATGCCTTCTTGCTGACCAATCACACCGACATACCCCATCACCGTGCCAGCCCCCTGACGGTAGGACACGTCACCTGGACCGGGGACAAAGTTATCCAACTTGGGGGCAGAGCGGACGACAAACACGTCCTCATCCGCCATCTTGCCACGCCTGATCGCAATCGCCTTGAAACTCTCGTTGGTGGCAATCGACACGGACGCCGTGGCAAACGTGATCCGTTCCCAGATCAGCATTACCTTATATAGCAGACCCTGCTTTTCGAATTTCGCCTCGAACAGTTCGGGACACACATCGTGATGGTCAAACAGATAGCTGACGCCCCACAGCTTATACCACCATGCGAGAATAAAAATCAGATCAGGCGGGTTGCAGCCGTGGATCACGTCAAACCCACGGTCTTTCCACACAACACGGGCAAGGCGGAACCACGCCTTCATCGCGTGCCAATATTCTTTGGCATAAGCGGCAGCGCCCGCATGCGCCTCGGGTGGTTCGCTGTGGCGATAAATATGCACGCCCTCGATCATTTCATACGCCTTGTCCCAGCCCTTCCCCATCGGGCAAATCACGCTGACGATATAGCCT
>JAPKCP010000356.1 GCA_028822885.1 Yoonia sp.
AGCTCATCTGCGATGCGCGACCGTTCAAGAACAATCCCCATCATCACGAACATCAACACAGCCAGCAAAGTCTCAATAGACTGACCTGCCAAAACACGCTCGTTCATACGGTTTACAAGGAAACCAATGTTGCGATCCAACGCCATTTCCCAACCTTGTGGGAACAATGCAGTCTCGTAGCGCGGCAAATCTGGGAAGCGGAACGTCGATATTGCGTCTGGCCGCGTCCCTTCCGCGATCAGTCCCGCATATTGAGCGGTGTCTGTGTCAATCGCTTGGTGGATCAACACACCCGAACTATCGAGTGCTGCAATCACCGCAAATGAGATGACAGCAGAGCCACCAATCGCAAACGCCACAGGGAAGCCTGACAGAATGCCCGCAAAGAGCGTCAGGAAAACAATGATGATACCGACTTCAACGCCGTCTAATCCAAAAAGCATGTTCTTAGTCCTTAATGAATTTCAGCAACGAGATCGGCTTGCGCGTCACCCAACTGGTCTTTGTCGAGGTACTTGCCCTCACTGTCTTCGCCCTCTTTGCGCTCAAGATAAGAGCGGTAGAAGAATGCGACGGCTTGCAGGATCACCATGATGGTGAACACCACGAGTAATACTTTGAAGAGGAAGTAGGCGTTGAACCCGTTTGGCGAAAAGCCAATCGTCTCAACGTTCCAGCGCAATGCGCGGGCTTTGCCGATCAAACGCTCAAGACTATCAGACGCAGATGGGTTCGGTACAACCAAATGCCGCCACAAAAAGAACCAACCGTAAAGCCATGTCAGCAACGCAGCGGGGATCATAAACAGCATCGACCCGATCATATCAATCGTGCGCTTGGCCCGGAAACTGACCGCGGAATAAACCAGATCAACACGGACGTGACCGCCTTGAACGAACGTATAGGTGGCGCACAAGCAAACGATCATGGCGTTATAAAGCTTAAGTTCCTCAGACCACCAACTGACATCTTTTGTCAGCGCTGACCCAAACCCGATCGAAATCTCAGACACCGCAAAGATGCGCTGCATAAAGATGATCATGATCTGCTGGAGAACCATGAGCAGGCCCGCCCAAGCAAAGAAGCGACCAATCTTGTTGGCAAATCCTTCAAGGACACGCACGCAGCCCCACATGAACTGGTTACGCCAGAAGCCAATGGCACTGACGACCAAAAAGATAGTGAACAAAACGAAGAACAGCTCTGCTGAGGCACCGTAATAGATGAACCGCATCATCGATTCGCTGTTGGACCAATCCAGCCATTGGCCCGTGTGCAAAAAGGCGTAAACCAGATTGAACGGCGCCTCTAACAGGTTGCCGAAAAAGTATTGGACAGGGCCACCCATCTCAAACTTATCGAGGCAGGACACCGTGTCCTCTGCTGATGCGCGGAAAAAGCCCGTGCAGGCGATATCGTCTTCCATGATGTCCCCCAAAGTCGCGTGGGGTCCCTCTTCAAGGCCCGCTCCACGCTGGAATTTCAAGTGTCTGGCCCGACATCTAGACTGACGTCGGGCCGAACTTTGATGTTAACAATTAATTCCTTACGGAATTAACCCATTACGCGATCACGCTGGGTACGGTACGCACCTTCGGACTTCTTAATCCAATCAGAAGACGCAGCCATGGATGCGTTGTAAGACGCGCGCAGGCGGTCATACAGTTCATCACCATTGTACTGGTCCATTGTTTCAATCGCAGCAGTGCCCATCGCATCCCAAACTGTTTCAGGGAATTCCAGAACTTTTACGCCGCCAGCTTGCAGACGCTGAAGTGCTGCACCGTTGTTGTCCATGAATTGGGACAGGTTCCACTGGTGAGATTCGGCAGCTGCGATCTCGATGATCTTCTGGTGCGCAGGTGACAGGCTCTCGAACACGTCAAGGTTTGTCGCGAGTGACAGGGCAGCGCCCGGCTCGTGCATACCAGCTGTGTAATAGAACTTTGTGATTTCCTGGAAACCAGCTTTTTCGTCAGCCCATGGACCGATCCATTCTGTGCCGTCGATGGCGCCAGATGCGAGAGCTGAGTAGACTTCAGCGCCTGGGATGTTCTGAACGGATGCGCCCATCTTACCCAGTGCTTGGCCACCAAGACCCGGCATACGGAACTTGAGACCTTGGAAATCTTCTGGACCTGCGATTTCTTTCGCAAACCAGCCACCAGCCTGTGGACCAGTGTTACCAGCAAGGAATGACTTCAGACCGAAGATTGATCCCAACTCATCGTGGAAGCCTTGGCCTTCGCCCTGATAATACCAGTTTGAGATTTCCTGTGGTGTCATACCAAATGGAACAGACGTGAAGAACGCATAGCCCGGGTGCTGGTTGACGAAGTAATAGTCAGCACCGTGATACATGTCAGCCTGACCGGATGTGACCGCATCAAACACTTCAAACGCGCCGACAAGTTCGCCAGCTGCTTTCAAGTCGATGGTCAACATGCCATCGGACATCGCAGTGATAGAGTCAGCAGCGCGTTGTGCCGCATCATGTACACCAGCAAGGCCACGGCCCCATGTCGTAACAAGCGTCAATGTGCGCTTGCCCTGTGCGTATGCAGGGGCAGCAAGTACCGTTGCAGCAGCAGCAGTGCCGCCAAGCGCGGAATTTTTTAGAAAAGAACGACGATCCATTTGGTTTTCCTCCCATTGGTATTCACACACGTCCTTGCCTCCCAGCGAGAACGTGCGGATCATTTCGTAGGCGGACGCTAGCTTAGTCACGCCAAAGGTAAAATAGGTAGAAGTGCTTAGATTTGATCCAAAAATGCAGAAAGTTTGGGACTTCTTTACAAAGTTTCCGCGCTAACCAACGCTTTCGCGCGAAGCCCAGCACCGATTCTTGTTTGATTCGCGACAAGATCGCGACTATGCCCGCCCCTCATGAAAGCCATTCTGCAGCGCCTTATCGGCGCACTCTCGCTGAATTACGGACAAAAGCTGTTCCTGCTTGCAACGGTACCGCTGATCCTTGCCGTGTCGGTGATTTCCAT
>JAPKCP010000066.1 GCA_028822885.1 Yoonia sp.
TTATTGAGAAATACATCCAACGACCGCGGCACATCGAGGTTCAGGTGTTTGGTGATGGCACCGACGCTGTACATTTGTTTGAACGCGACTGTTCCTTACAGCGGCGTCACCAGAAGGTCATCGAAGAGGCGCCAGCCCCAGGCATGACGGACGCGATGCGCCGTGCTATGGGTGATGCTGCTGTGGCTGCGGCCCGTGCGATTGGCTATTCGGGTGCGGGGACCATCGAGTTCATTGTGGATGGGTCTGACGGCTTACATCCTGATAGGTTCTGGTTCATGGAAATGAACACCCGCCTGCAGGTGGAACACCCGGTGACAGAAGCAATCACAGGTGTCGATTTGGTTGCGTGGCAGTTGCAGGTTGCGGCTGGGCAGGGGCTACCGCTGCAGCAAAGTGAGCTTTCAATCAATGGCCACGCCTTTGAGGCACGGCTGTATGCCGAGGATGTCCCAGCTGGATTTTTGCCTGCGATTGGCACACTTGACCACCTCGCGTTCCCTGCCTTTGCACGGATTGATAGTGGCGTGACACAGGGGGATGCGATTTCACCGTGGTATGATCCGATGATTGCAAAGGTTACGACGCATGGGCCTGACCGTGCAGCAGCGCTCAAACGGCTAACACTTGCTCTAGCTGCGACCGAAGTGGCCGGGACGACGACGAATGTCGCCTTTCTTGGGGCATTGTCGTGCCACCCCGATTTTGTTGCAGGGCGTGTTGATACTGGACTGATCGCCAGAGACATCGACAGTTTGATTGCAGTTGGCGACCCTCAACCTTTGGATGTTGCAGCCGCCGCTTTGTGTGCGGCTGGGTTAACGGACACCCCGGGGGCATTAGCGGGTTTTTCACTTTGGGAGCCTCTGGCACGGACAATCCAGCTTGGTCTGGGCAATAGCGGCTTAGATGTGGTCATTACGATGCACGGTGCGGCAAACTGCACGGTGATGTCACCGTTTGGTACTGTGGATTTGGCGTGGGTGAATAGCACATGGCGCGGTCTGTCTCGTCCACTGCCAAAGGCGGTGCGACACGGCAAAGCAGTTACTGTGTTCGGTACGGACCACCGGGTTTTCGACGTGATCGACCCACTTGATCGCGCCGGGAGTACGGCAAGCGGTGACGCTGTGATGGCGCCAATGCCCGGCCTTATTCAGGCTGTCGCGGTGAAGGTTGGACAGACCGTCTTGGAGGGGGATCGCCTTGTTGTGCTAGAGGCGATGAAAATGGAACACGTCTTGCGCGCCCCGCGTGACGGGGTGATTGCCAAGGTTGGTGTGGTGTTGGGTGATCAAGTTGTTGCAGGCGCTGAACTGGTCACGCTGGAGACAACAGAATGATCAGGCTGCATCATTGTCATCAAACCCGGTCGATGCGCAGTCTTTGGCTCTTGCACGAGTTGGGGATACCATTCGAGCTCCAAGTTTATTCATTTGATCAGTCATTGCGGTCGCCAGCCTATCTTGCGTTAAACCCTATTGGGCGTGTCCCGACGCTCGAAATTGATGGCCAAACAATCTGCGAAAGTGGAGCCATTGCCGAAGCGCTTTGCGAGTATGCACCGCAAGCAGGGTTGGGTCGGACCGCTGGCCAAACCGAACGGTATGCATGGCTGAATTGGATTCATTTTGCAGAAACGATCAGCCAGCATTGTGCGGCATTGACCCAGCAACACGTGGCCCTTTTTGAGGACCATATGCGCAGTCCAATCGTGATGAAGCTTGAGGCCAGCCGACTGGCCAAGACCATTGGTACGCTTGAAGAAGCCCTTACTGGCTCCGGGTATCTGCTTGAAAGTGGGTTTTCTGCGGCCGACATTGGGGTTGGGCAGGCTGTCTATATGGCGCAACATTTTGTGAAGCTTGATGCATTCCCTGCTGTGACCGCTTGGTTTGATCAATTGAGCGCAAGGCCAGCCTTCCAGAAGTCACTGCCACCCGAAGGGGCTGATCGGCTGTACCTCCGCGATTTTTATCCACCTTGGACTGTTCAAAAACCGATAGCTTCTGGTCGTGAGGCATGACTGGGGGCCAGCCCCCAAGCCCCCGGAGGTGTTATGGCGAAATGAAGGGGAACCCGTGTGCCTGATCATGTGACATTGCACGAAGTTGGGCCAAGAGATGGTCTACAAAATGAGCCGGGCGTGATTGGTGTGGCTGATAAAGTTGCGTTGATTGATCTGCTGAGCAGCTCTGGTCTGACGGACATCGAAGTTGGATCGTTTGTGAGCCCCAAGTGGGTGCCTCAAATGGCGAATACGCCCGAGGTACTGGCGGGCCTAACGCGCACCGTAGGCTGTCGATATGGTGTCTTGGTGCCAAATATGCGCGGCTGGGATGGCTTTGCGCCGTTTGCGGGCGGCCCGTTTGAGATCGCTGTTTTTATCTCGGCCTCGGAAGGGTTCAGCCAATCAAATCTCAATTGTTCTATCGCAGAGTCCGTTAATCGCCTGAAGCCTGTTGTTGTGGCTGCCCAGCAAGCAGGTGTCAGCGTGCGTGGTTATGTGTCCTGCATTACCGATTGCCCGTTTGATGGCCAAATCGAACCTGAGGCAGTGGCAAATGCGGTTGCTTTGTTGCGCGCCGTTGCGCCGATGCAGGTCTCGCTTGGTGATACGCTTGGGAAAGGGAAACCGGACCGGATCGCACGTATGCTTGATGCCGTGCTGTCCATTGTGCCCGCTGATCAGCTTGCTGGGCATTTTCATGACACCAGCGGGCAGGCGTTGGAGAACATTACGGTTTCGCTCGAAAAGGGTTTACGTCATTTTGATAGCGCTGTTGGGGGCCTTGGTGGGTGCCCATATGCACCGGGTGCACCCGGGAACGTGGCGACAGAAGCTGTGCTATCCCATTTGACGGCACAAGGATTTGAAACTGGTGTTGATCCGGGCATCATTGATGAGGCTGCACGCCTCGCGCAAGCCATGAGGGGCTAAGCATTGGACCATATTAAAGTGTCAGTGGACGGGCGTGGGGTGGCGACCCTTTGTCTGGACCGCGCTGAAAAACGTAACGCCTTGTCTGGCCAAATGATGGATGAGATCACGCAGGCTGCGCGTGAATTAGATGCTGATCCAAATGTCCGCGTTGTCGTTCTGGCCGCAGCGGGCTCTGTCTTTTGTGCCGGTGGCGATCTGGGATGGATGCGCGATCAAATGGCGGCTGACAGAGACACCCGCGCCTTTGAAGCACGCAGGCTCGCCAACATGCTCCAGATGCTGAATACGATGAGAAAGCCAGTTATTGGACAAATCCAAGGTGATGCATTTGGTGGTGGCGTTGGGATGGCCTGTGTTTGCGACGCCGTCGTGGCCATCGATACTGCGATGTTTGGGCTGACGGAAACCAAACTTGGACTGATTCCAGCTACGATTGGTCCTTATGTCTTGGCCCGTATGGGCGAGGGGCGTGCGCGGCAGGTGTTTATGTCATCACGGCGGTTTGATGCGCAACAAGCGCTTGGCCTTGGTATCGTCAGCCGTGTCGTCGCGGCAGACCAATTGGATTTAGCGATAGCGTCAGAAGTAGACCCCTACTTGTCATGCGCCCCCGGCGCAGTAGCTGCCGCCAAGGCTTATGCCCGCAGCTATGGGACCATCATCGATGATGCGACGATTACGCGCAGTATCTCCGCCCTGATGGCACAGTGGGAAAGTGATGAGGCTTCAGAGGGCATTGCCGCTTTTTTTGAGAAGCGAAAGCCACGCTGGGCTTAATCTGCCAAATCAAGGAACGTTTTGACCAGTGCTATCTCTGCCTTTGACGCGTGGCAAAACAAACCGTTGTACGTCCATGCCAGTGACAGGGCACTGTGGGCTGCGGCCCAAAGCAGCAATCGTCTTGGCGGGACGTCGAACGCTTGTGACCAAGTCGCCAAACGCCGTTTGATGACGGTCGGGTCGCTGTAAAGTGCCTCTGCCCCGATCGGATTTCGAAAGGCGTTTGCCAGCTCAAAGCAGCGTTCACCAATCACCCCCTTTGCGTCGAAGGCAAGATAGCCGCGTGCGCTGCCCCTGATGTTATCATGGTGCAGATCACGGTGGAGAGGTCGGATATCTGATTGGGTCGCAAGAAGCTGTGTAGCGATGCGCTGGGCGCTTTGGATGACGTGGCGTGTCACATCCGCGCAGTCATCAGAACATTTAGCGGTGATGAGGGGGGCAAATTCATCGTGCAGCCTACCGAAAGCGTTTGTCTGGGCAACTGGTTTGAGATGAAGTTGCGTGGCGACCCTGCCGAGAATTTCAGTAGCCTCCGTATCGCGCCCATCTCGAACAAGATCGCCCAATGATGGGCCTTCAAGCCACTCCAACAATACGGCGCCATTGGTTTGTGCATAGAGGCGTGCCGCGCCGTTCCCATCCCATGTATTGAGTAGCGTGAAACCTGGGGCTTCGTCTTGCATATCTCCATTTTTGTAGACCTTGAGTGCCGCGAGTGACCCATCAGAGCGACGTACTTTCCAGATTTCTGCAATCGCTGTTTCGGTGATGAAACGCGGGTTTGTCACCGCAAAATGACGAATAATAGCCATTGGTGGTGTCGGGGCGTTTGGCATGGTTTTGATTTCCCCGAAGGTCCGTTAAAAAAATGGCCTTTCAACAGGCACCGCGCATTTGACCAAAATCGTAGCAGTTGGCCTCGACTGTCAACGGTTTAGACACTTTTGCATCGGCACGCGTAGCTTCGCATTATCCACAATCACAGAAACAAGTGAGAATACCGTGCTTCGTCGTCTGGCCCCGTTGACCACCCGGGACGCCACGGGTAAGTGTTCTTCAACTAAGGAGGCGGGTTTTGATGCCCGGCTCTCAGGAAAAGGACGCACCCGTGCAAGAGATGCTTAACGAATACCTCCCGATCATGATTTTTCTTGGACTTGCCATAGCACTTGGTTTGATCTTGATCCTTGCGGCGGCTGTTATCGCAGTGCGTAATCCTGACCCTGAAAAAGTGTCTGCTTACGAATGTGGGTTCAACGCCTTTGACGATGCACGAATGAAGTTTGACGTGCGGTTTTACCTCGTTTCAATCCTGTTTATTATTTTTGATCTTGAGGTGGCGTTCTTGTTCCCATGGGCGGTGGCCTTCAAGGATATCAGCATGGCTGGCTTCTGGTCTATGATGATCTTTCTGGGTGTCCTGACGATCGGCTTTGCCTACGAATGGAAAAAAGGCGCGCTTGAGTGGGAATAACGCCTTTAGGCGTTTACACCTAAAGTCAGATTAGGCGCTGCGCATGTTAGTCGGCAGTTACGCTTTCAGGTGAGAAAAACACAGGAGCTGATCGTTGTGAGCGTTTCGCTTGATACATTGCATCGTCGGCTTGGCTGAGAAGCGTTTCCCAATCGACACCCGTTTGAGAGAGCGCAATCCCGATTGAGGCAGATACGGTAAACGTCGTCTGGCTCAATTCAATCCTTTGATCCATCAAGTTGAGAAATCTATCTGAAATGTTTGCGGCAGCTTCGCCGGGCCTGGAGTCCGTGATAAGGCAAACAAATTCATCGCCGCCCATTCGTGCGATATACCCTTTTTCGTTCATAGCTGTTTGCAGACGTTTGGCTGTGATCCGAATCGCGAGGTCGCCGAACTTATGGCCATATGTGTCATTGAGGGCCTTCAGTCCGTTTAGATCAACATAGATAACCGCGACCCCAAGGCGCGCACAAAGGGCTTCAACTTTTGCGTCTTTAATGACTTCGGTGATGCCCGTGCGGTTTAACAATCCGGTCATAGGGTCTGTGCGCGCTGAAATGCGTTCACGCAAATAAGCATCGGCCTGTGTGGCTGAGAAACGTGCAACGATCCAAGCCCCAACCATTAGTAGGGTAGCTAACAACACAACTGCTGGTGCAACCTTGATCAAAAGTGCCTGCCCGGGCAGCGGGGCAATCCAAGTGAGATATCCAAGTGTGACGCCGCCTTGCCCAAGAAGTGCAAGAGATTGGTGTTCTGGGGCTAGTGCGATGTCGGGAACTGTGAACCAGACATCGCCCATCGACAGCGCTTGTGCGAAGTACGACGGATCAAGCCAGAGTCCCCCGATCATGACTGGAAGGTCAGCGGGGAAATGGCCTGTCACATCATCAGGCTGAATACGGGCACCAGTCACAATGGCAATCTCGCCATCGACCAAGACAAACGCGCTTACGGTGCCATAAGGGGAGAGCGGCTGTGCCATAACTTTTGCGACCAGAGCATTTGCAATCGCTGGTACAAAGTTATCGATGTTGGATTCAAACACATCGGACACGTAGATATGTTGGGGGGTGCCATCAGCGGACAGTAGGTAGATCATATCAAAGGAGTCGCTGTCAGCCGCGCCTGATCCCAAGTTTTCATACAACTGGTCAATATTGCGGGCTTCAAACCATTCAAACGCGCTGTTCCAGTGCGCATAGTCCATCGTCAGCAGGGCGTTATGCTCCATCAAGTGTTCAAGCGTATGTGTGACGCGCTCCTTTGTCTCTTCAGCGGCGATTTCGTTCACTTTGCTTGTGATCCAAAATAGAAGCACGACGAAGGTGATGACCGCAATGGCCGCTGTCCCAAATGTAGTCCAAAAAATGCGCTGAAAAACGGTCATTGCAATTGCGCCTCTTCGGGTGTTCACTTTGGAGAAGTTATAAGCGAAGTACTAAATCGGCGTTAATTTTAGACCTGACCATATATTCACGCGGGTGTTGCGTGACGATGCCGCATCAATCCAAGGTCACTGTCGTCTTGACCTTTCCGGGCGTGCCGCATACTCCAAATACAAAGCTGTGCCGGATCTGTTTGGGCACGTGATCGATCAGAGAAGAGGCATCGTTATGGGTATCGCCACGGGATTAAATGACGCCGGCGCAGACAAAGAACACGCAACCCAAGTCATGAACCAAGAGCTGCAGG
Organism: Yoonia sp.; assembly: GCA_028822885.1. Lineage (GTDB taxonomy): Bacteria > Pseudomonadota > Alphaproteobacteria > Rhodobacterales > Rhodobacteraceae > Yoonia. Next base: position 6,900 of record JAPKCP010000066.1, read on the forward strand.
ATAAAGGCTTTTTGGTTACATCCACGTCGGACATGATCAATTGGGCGCGCACCGGCTCTTTGCATTGGATGACCTTTGGGTTGGCTTGCTGTGCTGTTGAGATGATGCACACGTCCATGCCGCGCTATGACCTTGAACGGTTTGGAACAGCGCCGCGAGCCTCCCCGCGTCAATCTGACCTGATGATCGTGGCGGGAACGCTCACCAATAAAATGGCCCCAGCGCTGCGTAAGGTCTACGATCAGATGCCAGAGCCGCGGTACGTGATCTCAATGGGATCATGCGCAAACGGCGGCGGCTACTACCACTACAGCTACTCTGTTGTGCGTGGCTGTGATCGGATCGTTCCGGTCGATGTCTATGTCCCCGGATGTCCACCAACAGCCGAAGCGCTGCTGTACGGTATCCTTCAACTGCAACGCAAAATTCGCCGTACCGGCACGATTGTGAGGTAAGGTAATGACCAACGCACTTAAAGAACTTGGCGCCCATATTGAGACCAAACGCCCCGATTGCGTTCTTTCTTGGGAAGTCGTGAATGATGAGCTGACGCTGACTGTTTCGGCCTCAAATCTCGTGTCCTTCGTGGAATTCCTCAAGGTGGATGGGACCTGTCAGTTCTCAAGCCTCGTGGATATCACTGCTGTTGATTACCCAAGCCGTGCGAAGCGGTTTGATGTCGTCTACCATTTCTTGTCGATGTATCAGAACCACCGCATTCGTCTGAAAACGCATGTACGCGAAAAAGACATGGTGCCTTCGATTATTTCTGTTCACCCGTCCTCAAACTGGTTTGAGCGTGAAGTCTTTGATATGTTTGGCATCTTGTTTTCTGGGCACCCTGATTTGCGTCGTATCCTGACGGATTATGGTTTCCGGGGCTACCCGCTGCGCAAAGATTTTCCGACGACTGGGTATACTGAAGTGCGGTATGACGAAGTGCAAAAGCGGGTCGTTTATGAACCTGTGTCACTGGTCCAAGAATACCGGCAGTTCGACTTTATGTCACCTTGGGAAGGTGCCGAATATATCCTACCGGGGGATGATAAAGCCAAGACCGAGGCAAAGGGTTAATTGCTGATGGACGGCAAAACGCTCATGTTTGGTGTCGGGGCCACGAAGGCAGGTACGTCCTGGCTTCATAGGTATCTGTGCGACCATCCTGAATGCGCTTTGCCGAATATCAAAGAACTCCACTACTTTGATCGCGCTGTTCCAAAGCACCGCGAGAAAGAACTTATTCGCCTCGAAACTGTACGTGCCGATCTGCTCGCGAAGTCGTTGCTGGCTCAGAAAGCGAAGGCCATCCGTCTGAATCATCGAATTGATGAGGTTGAAGGGTGGATGAAGGTCATGAAAACTGGAGGGGTCGATCATTCTGGCTATCGCGCCTTCTTAGGGCGTGGTGTGACTTCTGACGTGCGGCTGGTTGGAGATATCACGCCTGCCTATGGACTTATGGATGAGGCGACCCTGATCCAAATGCGCGATATCGCGCCGGATACACGGTTTGTGATGTTGTTGCGTGACCCGTTGGATCGATTGTGGTCTAATTTACGTATGATGGCTGGTTGGCGCGTAAAAGATGGTGAAACGCTGAGTGATAAGGCAAACCACTTGTTTGACCGGCTTCTTAAGGGCGATGAAAACGGTGTGGCGAGGCGATCTGATTATTCGGGTATGCTGACGCGACTGTTGAACGTGATACCACGTGACCGTTTGCACATCGCATTCTTTGAAGATTTGTTTACCCAAGCGTCTATGGACAAAATCTGCGCCTTCTTGGGCCTATCGCCTCGTGTAGGTGAATTTGATCGTGTTATCCATGCATCCAAGCCTGCGACACTTGATCTAACACGCGCCCTTGCGGCCCGTGAGATGTTGATCCCGGATTATGAGTATGTTCAGCAGCTCATGGGTGATTTACCCGTGCGCTGGCACCACAACAGGGGGTTGCTGACATAATGACCCGCTTAGTTGTAGGATGTATCTCATGCGATGATGCCCATGACACAGGCAACGTTTCGACCAAATCCAGAAAGGGAGAAAACTAATGGGTTATATGCTTTTTGCCATCCTCTTTGTGGTCCCGCTCTGGCATCTGGTACCTAAATACAATTTGCCGCAGTGGGTGGCTCTGATTGCGATTGTTCCATTTGGTGTGTTTGTCGTACTCTGGACCATGGCGTTTCGTGACAAAATTAAGATTCCGGGGATTGATAAATGATGGACGGCGATATTCGTGTGAACACGTATGATGACGGCTCCAGTGATGCTGTCACAGGCGAGCAGAAGATTCGTAATTTCAACATTAACTTTGGACCGCAGCACCCTGCGGCCCACGGTGTTTTGCGACTGGTTTTGGAACTGGACGGAGAGATCGTAGAACGCTGCGATCCACACATTGGCCTGCTACACCGTGGCACTGAAAAGTTGATGGAAAGCCGGACGTATCTGCAAAACTTGCCGTACTTTGATCGACTTGATTACGTTGCGCCAATGAACCAAGAACACGCTTGGTGTTTGGCCATTGAAAAATTGACAGGCACCGAAGTGCCACGCCGCGCATCCTTGATCCGCGTCCTGTATTCTGAGATTGGTCGCGTTCTGTCCCACCTTTTAAACGTCACAACGCAGGCGATGGACGTTGGCGCGCTGACCCCGCCACTTTGGGGCTTCGAAGAGCGTGAAAAGCTGATGGTTTTCTATGAACGCGCTTGCGGTGCACGCTTGCACGCGGCTTATTTCCGCCCCGGTGGCGTTCATCAGGATTTGCCGGATCAATTGGTCGAAGACATTGATACTTGGGCGATCGAGTTTCCCAAGGTGCTTGATGACATTGATGGTCTGCTCACTGAAAATCGCATTTTCAAACAGCGGAATGCGGATATTGGTATCGTCACCGAGGAAGAAATCCAAGACTGGGGTTTCTCTGGTGTCATGGTCCGTGGGTCCGGTCTTGCTTGGGATTTACGCCGTGCCCAGCCATATGAATGTTATGACGAGTTTGAGTTCCAGATCCCTGTTGGGAAAAATGGCGACTGTTATGACCGTTATCTTTGCCGCATGGAAGAAATGCGCCAATCCACATCTATCATCCGTCAGGCTTGCGAAAAGCTGCGTCACGAAAAAGGCGACGTGATGGCACGGGGCAAAATGGCCCCTCCAACACGCGGTGAGATGAAGACGTCGATGGAGGCGTTGATTCACCACTTTAAGCTTTACACCGAAGGGTTCCATGTTCCAGCGGGCGAAGTTTATGCGTCCGTGGAGGCCCCCAAAGGCGAGTTTGGTGTATATTTGGTCGCTGATGGATCAAACAAACCATATCGTGCTAAGATACGCGCACCGGGATATCTGCATTTGCAGGCCATGGATCACGTTGCAACTGGCCACCAATTGGCTGATGTTGCGGCAATCATTGGGACAATGGACGTCGTATTCGGTGAGATTGACCGCTAATTGATTTAAGAGTGAGTAGGGGACCACGATGATGATAAAGACTGCATTTATAGCCCTTGCAGGCATTTCTTTGATGGCTTGTACCGGCACAACCGAAGTGTCTGCTCCTACGCCACAGCTGTCCGATAAGGACCGTTTTGTCAGTGCGATTGAAGCTAATGAGTGCGTGATGAACGCGTCAAATATTGGGTTGATTATGTCCCAAGCCTCTATTAATCGCAGTCAACTCGCGACGCTGACAGTCGCACTTGAAGATGATGGCGCACTTGCGCCTGATGGCACGGACTCTGTTCGCTTGTCGTCAATCAACTGTATTTAACATCCGCGTTGTCGGCCTTTGCAGGTCGCTGTCGCCTAGTCACGAACCGGAAGACCTCAGATGCTGCGTAGATTACACCACGAACAGCCCGACAGTTTTGCCTTTACCGCTGAAAATCAGAAATGGGCCGAAGCGCAGACGACAAAATACCCGGAAGGGCGTCAGGCGTCTGCCATTATTCCTATTCTGTGGCGTGCACAGGAACAGGAAGGGTGGCTGACCAGACCTGCGATTGAATATGTGTCTGAAATGTTGGGTCTTGCGTATATTCGCGGCCTCGAAGTGGCATCTTTTTACTTTATGTTCCAACTGCAACCTGTTGGAACTGTTGCTCACATTCAGGTTTGTGGGACATTGTCATGCATGATCTGCGGCGCCGAAGATTTGATCGGCGTCTGCAAAGATAAAGTTGCGAACAAGGCACATGCGTTGTCTGCGGATGGTCGTTTTTCTTGGGAAGAAGTGGAATGTCTTGGCTCTTGCGCAAACGCTCCGATGGCCCAAATCGGTAAGGATTATTACGAAGACCTGACGGCCGCGCGCTTGGGCGAAATCATCGACGAATTGGCCGCCGGTAAGGTTCCAACGCCGGGCCCACAAAATGGACGCTACGCAGCAGAACCGTTGAGCGGTCTTACATCCCTGAAAGATTATGACAGCGACAAGACAAAATATAACGCCTCTGTTCAGATTGCGACAGACTTAGGTGACACGGTCAAACGTATCGATGGTACAGAAGTGCCGATTTTGACGCCGTGGCTTGATGGTGAAGTCAAGGCGAGACCTGTCGCAACGAAGACGGCCGCACCTCAGAAGTCAGCGGCTGAAACAGCAGCAGATGCGAAGAAAACACCTGCGGCGCGCGCCGCCGAGGCCCGTGCTGCGGAAGAAGCTGCAGCACCTAGCGTTGTGCCGGATGCGAAGGTTGCTTCAGAAGCAATTTCTGACCCATCCCCGGAAATGCAGCCTGATACGTTGACTGGCGCACGCGCAGGCGGAGCAGATGATCTGAAACGGATCAGCGGTGTTGGCCCGCAGCTCGAAGGCGTACTGAACGACCTTGGTTTTTACCACTTCGATCAGGTCGCCAAATGGACGTCTGAGGAAATCCAATGGGTTGATAGCCGTCTCAAGTTTAAGGGCCGGATCGTGCGTGATGATTGGGTCTCTCAGGCGAAGGCGTTCTCAGAGAAGTGATACGCAACAAGAGGCGTCTGATTTATTTGACATTTTTCTTATCAGAAACGACATAAATGGGCTATCTAGGCTCAGTGAGGGAATAAAAGGCACAAAACTGCCTGTTCCCTGTCTGTTAAGAAAGTGGTGAGTAACGCCGCGTGTAAGGAGAGAATATCGTTATGAGGAATATTGGACCATTTGGACTAGAGAATCGGATTTTCGCGGGCCTATGCGGGCTTGGGGCATTGCTTATCTCTCTCATCATTTTTGGCTGGGGCTTTTTCGGGTCTCTTATCTTTGGCGTAATCGTTGCGATCATCGTGTTGCTGTGGCTGATTATGTCGGCAGGCAACAGCACGGCGTCTCAGTCGGGCACAGCAAGCAGCGCCGCGAAACCAGCGTCTGCGCAGAATACGACATCTGGAAATCAAGCTAGATCATCAACAGGGTCGGCGGCATCTGAAAGTGCGTCAGATATGGACGCGGATGTCGTCCCTAGTGCTGTGGTGAGTGATGCCGGTCCCACCGAGGCGACGGCGACGGCTGCCCCACCAAGTGAGCCGACAACGAAGGTAAAACCATCAACGACTTTAAGCGGTGAAGATGAACTCGCGTCGCGAAA
>JAPKCP010000357.1 GCA_028822885.1 Yoonia sp.
TTTATTGAACGTCGAGAACCATGTCCTGCCAAGCGTCTACAAGCCGTTTGCGATTTTCGGCGGCCCAAGCACTGTCATAACCGACTGAATTGACGTCGCCCAACGGCAATAACGCCGGGTTGGACGCAACGTCAGACCGCACCGGACGACGACCTTGTTCCGCCACAACGACCTGTGCCTCCTTTGACATCATGAAATCAAGGAACGCTTTGCCGTTGTCAGCATTGGGTCCACCCGCAATTAACGCCATTGCATCGGGTGCAATCGCCGTGCCTTCGGATGGGTAAACGATCTGGACCGGCCCACCACCTTCAACGTAGCGCAGCGCTGCGTCCTCTAGCGTGACACCAACCGCGAGTTCGCCGTCATTGACGAAGCGTGGCACTGCGCCAGAACTGTCAGACAGCACAAAGTTGGACAGCATGCCTTTGTAAATGTCCCAACCAGCTGCTTCATCTTCAAACGCCTGCAGAACTGTAGCCAGCTGAATATAGGCTGACCCCGATGCCTCGGCGCGGGCAGACGAAATCATGTCATCATACATCGGATCAGCAAGCGACGCCCAGCTTTCAGGAACAGCCATGCCGTTTAGTTCACCTTCATTGACGATTAAAACCATGACAACGGCGGTGAACGGCGACCACATATCGCTTTGCTTCATGCCGTCGGCAAGCATGTCAGATCCAGATGCTTCGTAGGCTTCAAATAAATCAGGGTTAAAGTCGATAACAGTGCCGTCGACGCTCCACAACACATCGCCCATGGGCGAGCCGGATTCAGCGGTGAGGCGGTTCAGAAGCTCGCCAGATCCTGCTTTGATGATCTCGACAGACGTACCAGTTTGTTCTTCGAACATCGGCACAAGCGCGTCGATGAAATTCGATGGCACAGCTGTGTACACTGTTACGGTGCCTTCTGCCGTTGCCATAGACGCGCTGATCGCCAGCACAGATGCCATCGAAATGGTCTTAAGTGAATTTTTCATGTGACCTCCCATAGTCATTAATGTCGGCCTAGAATCCGACTGAATGGGCGGCAATGTGCGCAACCCTGATTAGATTGCATTCCAAAATATAATGTGAGTCAAGGAAATTATGAATTGAACGGAACGCTCAAATGCGCGACGAACGGGTATGGGGCAACCATTTGATCTGAGTTTTAACGCACGGCGCATCGTATCGGACATCCGACGCGTCGGTCCAATGTCGCGCGCCGATTTGGCCCGCACCCTGTCGATCACGCCGTCAACGGTAACGCGTTTGGCAGTGCAATTGATCGATGACGGATTGCTGTGTGAACACAACGACCCAAACCGAAAGCCCCAAAAAGGCTATCCCGCCAAACTACTGACCATCAATCCACGCGGGTTATGCACTGCGGGTGTTTACCTTGATCCGGATCGCATCATGACCTGTATTTCAACGTTATCTGGGGACATCCTAGCGCAAGATGAAATGGCAGTCCCAGATCGATCGTTTGACGCTATCATGTCAGCTGCGGGCGCAAAGGTGAAAAATCTTATCGAGGATGCAAATGTTGATATGAACCGTATGGCCGGGTGCGGCGTCAGTTACCCGGGAAGATATTCGCAAGACCCAAACCTGGTAATGCGCATCAGCCAATTCAAAGGCTGGCCAAAGGTCAACGTGCGTCGCGACCTATCGCCATATTTTGGGATGCCGGTCCAACACATGAACGACGCCAAGGCAGCCTGCCTTGCGGAATTGTATCACGGGACAGCGCGTAATCTTCAGAACTTTTGCTATATTTGGCTGTCCTATGGCATTGGCGGGGCCGCAGTCGTGGACCAACATCCCTATCTGGGGCGCAACAATGGTGCCGCTGAATGGGGCGGCCTGTTCCCAAAATCAAAACCCCGTCCGTCTGGCCAAGATCTACTTGATAGTTTGGGGCGTGCAGGTCTCCCACTTGACCGTTTGAGCGATTTTACCGACGACCACCTGACACACCCAGCCGTAACGCAATGGCGCAAGAGGGCCTCTGAACAGATGCGTTGGCTCTGTCTCGTTATTGCGCGAACATTCGCGCCGCAGGGCATTGTTATTGGTGGAACCTTACACAACAGCCTCATTGAGGGTTTCATTCGTGACATCACCGATCGTGACAGCCTTGGCGAAGAGTTTGAACAGGCTGCGCCAAAGATCATTCGTGCATCTAGGGATCACCTCCCTCAGCTTGGTCCGGCAGCCCTACCCGTCCATAACGTGCTCAGCCCAGCACGATATTTGGGACAAGTCAGCAAGGGTAGGTAAGCTACTAGGAATTTAGACACCATCCATCATCATCTGCACTGAAGTGGAGGGCCATTGCTGCAAAGGTTCAGTTTCCGCTAACTTGGTGGAAAAAACCTCTGTCATGCGCCCCGAGGATAGCGCTTTGATCAAGTTAACAAATGCTTAACGCACGCATCCGTCAACACAAACCTCGCTCTAACATGTCTGCTGCAATGGCGGTGCCGCTGGTCCATGCGTCTTCGATTTGTGGTCCAACGCACCAATCTCCACCCAGATAAAGCGTCCCACTTGGGGTGCATACAAATGGTTGCCCCAATGCTTTTGATACGCGCGAATACCGCCAGCGATGTGCGACAGCATGGGTTACACGGTCCGGCATAATATCCAGTCGTTCACACAACAAAGGCACCATCAGTGCCGCGATATCCGGCAAGTCTTTTTCCAGATGTGCCAAGCTAAATTCTATCCCAGCTTGTGCGACCCATGACGACCCCTCATTTTGCGGTCTGTTGGGTTTGCTGCAATCACGTGTGATCAACGCAAGTAAACCATCCGTGGGGTTCGAACGCGCCAATGGCACGGCGCCAGATACTGCGGCCATCAATGTCAAACCCGGTGCCATATTTACGTCTGCTATTTGGTCAACTAATGGATGCGCACGACCCAAAAGGCCAACCACCTGCGGCTGCGGTACGGTCATCACAACATGACTGGCTGCGTATTCCGCAC
>JAPKCP010000358.1 GCA_028822885.1 Yoonia sp.
TCAGCAACCACACTCTGTTCGACATTATATTCTTCTGAGGCGCCATGCGTTTCTTCACTAGCGAAAATGAACTCGTCCGTGATTTCAACAGCTACTGTTGCGTCTTCGACCTCGGCGGTAAGGTCTACTTCTTTTGCCTCGATGCTTTGCTGCGACGTCTCATCGTCTGTGAATGAAGTATCTTCGTAGGCTTCACTTACAGGCGCGGATGGTTTTCCAACGACCGCACGGATGCGCTGCAATTTTGCTGCAACACTTTCTGCATCGGGGTGGTTTGGCGGCTGTGCAGAGAATGTCACAGGCGCTTCAATCTCGGGGTCTGCTGTCGGCTCCTGAAACGCCGACGGCATCAAAGGTGCGGCAGGCATTAAGGATGATGGAGAATCGGCTGCTGTTGGGGCTTCTACCTTGGGCGGCATTGCGACAGATGCGTTCGTGCCATCGGCAGTTGTCGCTTCATCAGGCATTTGGGCGCGCAGGCGTATGCCTTTGCCGTCTATCTTTGCTTCGACGCGGCGCGAAATCTCACGCTCTGCGATTCGTGCAAGCATTTCAGCGTCTGGCACCGGCGGTTCTGCACCGAAGTACCGATCATCCTGTGCCAAGTCGCGAAAGTATTCCGCAATTGCCTTCATGGAATGAAATGAATCGTCGAAACCTTCTAAGGTGCATGAAAATGTACCATATGAAACGGTAAGAATCTTTGTTGATCCAGCCATGATTTTTGCTCGCTTTCTGCCAATCGCTTTGACAGTCTGTTTATCATCAATTGGTTCCTAATCCGGAACAACGCCGCGGTTATTTCAGTATTTTTTCGTGTCTAAAATATGGCAAGATCCCCAAATAAGGCAAAACCCCTATGACAGAGCTGATTGTTGACGTTCAAGAACCGATCGCCCTGATCGGTGGTGCAGACCTTAGCCTACAACATCTTAACATACTGCAAACACTGACCCAAACCTTTGTGGCAGCGGACAGCGGTGCGGACCACTTATTGGCTGCAAACATCACGCCAAGGGCTGTTATCGGTGACTTTGATAGTCTTTCGGACCAATCGCGCAGGCAGTTTGCGCCTCATTTGCATCATATTACAGAGCAAGACACGACAGACTTGGAGAAGGCTTTAGCACGTATTTCAGCCCCTGTGATTGTGGGGGCAGGTTTTTTGGGGGGCAGGCTTGATCATTCGTTTGCATCCTTAAATGCGTTAGCGCGGTTGCCAGACAGTCGGTTGATCTTGTTATCGAATCAAGAGTGCTGCTTTTTGGCGCCTAACGGGACGTGGTCGATTGACCTGCCCGTTGGGACACCATTTGCAGTGTTGCCGATGGTTGACACAATCGTAACGACTCGTGGATTAGAGTGGGACATGGATGAAATGCGGTTAAGTCCGGTTGGTCGGGTTAGCTCGTCAAATAGAACAGAACTTAACCATGTGTCGCTTCAAATACAGGGAGTTGCGATTGTTACTTTGCCGCTGTCACAGCTTGCAGCCGCGCTAAACGTTGTTCGCGTATAATAATATAAAGCCCCGCACCGACGGTGATGCAAATCCCAATCGCGGCCAATCCGTTGGGCAGGTCTTTGAAGATGAGCCACCCAATCGCCGTTCCAAACGGGATTTCGAGGTATTGCATTGGGGCAAGCGTTGATGCGGGCGCGAACCGCAGACTGCCAGTCATCATAAGGTGTGCGATGGTGCCAAGAACACCAAGCACAAGAAGCAGCCAGACTGTGCTGCCCTCTGGCCATGTAAAATCAAAACCTGGCGTGTTCGGGAACAAAAGCAAAAGTGGGATAAGGATCACCAGTGCTTGCAGCCCGCTCACCGCTTGTAGGTGAACCGCGTCGATGGATTTGGCGATTTGGCGGGTCACAAGCATGAACAATGCAAACACCACAGCCACACCAAGTGGCAGCAATGCAGGCCAGCCGACGGCCATAAAGTTAGGCTGAATTACTAAAAGCGTCCCGATGAACCCAACTGCACAGGCCCATATCCGGTGGGTACCAACGGTTTCATGCAGCACAAAATGTCCGAGGATTAACATGATGAACGGCATCACAAAGGCAATGGCCAGCGCGTCGGCAAGCGGCAAGTACCGCAGGCTTGAAAACATCAAAGCGATCCCCGCGATATGCAAACAGGTCCGAAGCAGGATTTTGGGGAAAGCACCGGGCGGCGTTTTGAGGTTGCCACCGCGCAGTAGGACGATCGGTACAAGCATCGCGGCTTGCACACCAAAGCGCACGCAGATCAGACCCACTAATGCGACGGTTTCCCCCAGCAATTTTGCGATAGCGTCGCTAAGTGGCGCTAAGACACAAAAACCAAGCATCAACAGAATGCCAAAGAAGGGTCGGTCTGGGGTCATTGGAAGAACCGCAATCTGGGTTTAGGGTAGACACAATGCGCAGATATTGGGGCTGCTAAGACGGAATCTTCTCGCCGGGATATTTCAGGCCAGAAGAAGAAAGGTGATCGCGGCAACGGTCAGCAGTTTGGTACGTTGACGGCGAGGCCGCCAAGCGCTGTTTCTTTATACTTTTCGCTCATGTCCATGCCCGTTTGACGCATTGTTTCAATGGCCGCATCTAAAGGGACAAGGTGCGTGCCGTCCCCGCGCAGGGCGAGCGATGCAGCTGAGACAGCCTTGATTGTTCCCAGCCCGTTGCGCTCGATACAGGGCACCTGCACGAGGCCCTTAACTGGGTCGCAGGTCATGCCAAGATGGTGTTCAAGCGCGATTTCGGCAGCGTTTTCGACTTGTTCGGGCGTGCCGCCTAACACTGCGCAAAGCCCCGCTGCTGCCATCGCGGCCGCTGATCCGACTTCGGCTTGGCAGCCACATTCCGCCCCTGAGATTGAGGCGTTGAACTTGATCAGTCCACCAATGGCCGAGGAGGTGAGCAAGAAATCGGGAACGTTTCTGATGGTCGCCCCCGGAACGTGGTC
>JAPKCP010000359.1 GCA_028822885.1 Yoonia sp.
TGACCCCAATCACATTGGGGCAGATCAATGCAAATGCAGCTAGTTTTTCAGATCTCATTTCTGATATCAGTGCGAGAAACGACCCGACAGAACTTGCACCGCTTGATACTGTTGCTGATGTGCGCGCCAATGGCGCGGCAACATTCAAAGGTGCGTTCTACGTCTTTACTGACGCGGCGCGGTTCGACGGGTTTGTTGGGCTAAGCACGCTAGACGTTGGCTTTGAAAATCCTAACGCCCCCTCCGTGAGTGGTGGTGCGAGCGGCTTTGTCTTCGTCGACGGGCCGGAACTAGCAGCCGCTTTAGAAACTGGGGACTTTATCGCACTGCCAGATGACACACCGGTGTTTGCTGCAACTGGCGACGTCACATTTTCAAATGGTGAACTCGCTAACACTGCAGGGGTTGCGACAGCGGCGTTTTTAATTGCTGGTGAACTAACGTCAGATATTGGCGCTGATGAAATCCAACAGGTTAAAATTGGTGGCGGCATGGCTGTTTTGTTCGACGGCGACAACGCGTTTGGTGTTGGTGGAAGCATCTCTGACCCTGATTTCGATCTTGAGCGGCCGGAAGCATTCTTCTTTGGCGTTGCGAACGACTAACGCTGCAAAACGTACTGAGGCTTTGCTGACCAAATCATCCTTCACACGCCAATTGGCAGTGTCAGTGTGCCCAAATTAATGCGGATTGGCTTCCCTAAGTCCCACAAAAAGTTTGGGTCACTTGTTCGTCTGACGTTGGGGCCTTAGCGAATTGCGCTGTCTTATCAGTCAACGGATCGAAGGGCTGCGTAACTGCTGATAGCAACCCATGGAAAGGTGCAAAATTACCAGCGACTGCGGCTGTTATCATTGCCTCAACGTGGTGGTTGCGCGGGATGATCTGTGGATTAATCGGATCAACATCCCGCCGCGTCGTCCATCGTGCATGCCAGTCGTCGAATGCCACGCGGTCCACAAATTGGTCCCTTGCTGTGTCTAAGTTCGCGAAGGTGTTTGTGAAGTCAGCGCCGTCCTTTGCCATCAGATCAAGCAGATCGCGCATAAGGGTGTCGTCATCCTCAGTCATCGCGGTGATGCCTAATTTGAGACCAAAGACCTTGCGCCGTTCCACTTCAAAGATGTCGTTGAAGCGATTGACTGCAATGGTGAAGTCTTCGATCGCTTGATCTCTGTCAGGCATCAAAGGGATAAGAGACGTCGCAAATTGTGCCATGTTCCAAGCCGCGATACCGGGTTGGTTCTGGTATGCATAGCGCCCATGTTGGTCGATGGCGCTGAACACGCGCGCTGGGTCGTAGCTGTCCATGAACGCGCAAGGACCGTAGTCGATGGTTTCCCCCGCGACGGACGCGTTGTCGGTGTTCATGACGCCATGGATAAACCCAAGGCCCATCCAATGCGCGATAAGTTTTGCTTGGTTTGTGATCACAGCCGTCAGCAGATCACTTGGACCGCTTGCATCGGGATAATGTCGGGCAATGACGTAGTTGGTTAACGCCTGAAGCGCCTCGGTATCTCCGCGTGCCGCGTAAATCTGAAATGTGCCAACACGTATGTGACTGCTTGCCACGCGGGTCAGTATCGCGCCGGGCAGGGCGGTTTCGCGGTAAACGACCTCACCTGTTGTCACGGCGGCTAGTGCGCGGGTTGTGGGAACGCCAAGCGCGTTCATTGCTTCGGACACCAGATATTCGCGCAGGACCGGACCCAGCCACGCACGGCCATCACCGCCGCGCGAATAGGGCGTGCGCCCGGAGCCTTTGAGTTGGAGATCAAACCGGTTGCCTGCAACATTCACTACCTCGCCAAGTAAAACTGCGCGGCCATCCCCTAATTGTGGGTTCCAATTGCCAAACTGATGACCTGCATAAAGCTGGGCAAGTGGATTAGCACCGTCAGGAACCGCATTGCCTGCGAAGATTGCGGTGTCAGCGTCACCAGCAGTGATACCAAGCTCAACCGCCAGTGCGTCGTTGCGCACAATTAACACCGGCGTCTTTACTGGCGTCGGCATCTGTGCGGTGGACATATGGCCGGGTAAACGGCTGTAAGTATTGTCAAAATTGGCTATCATGATAAAATATCCGTCACAATTGCGAGGGACCGGTCGGTTTGAAAGCCAACGCGGTTCCAAAAATGGGTCAAAGGACTGTCAGTGGCACTTAATTCGGCGTGCAGGGCCTTCACGCCGCCAGCTTTCAACGCCACACCAATTGCATGCAGGGTTTCAGTTCCAATGCCACGTTTGCGAACGGATGGGCGCATATAAATTTCTGATATCCAGCCAACCATGCCGCCTGCATCGACGCTCCAGGCGAATGTGACAAGCACGTAGCCAAGCGGGGCACGCGACGGGCCAATCAACCAAATTGCACCAAGTGGGTTGCCAGCCAGCAAAGGTGCGGCCACCGCCAAACGGTGGGCATCATCGTACGGTAAGTTTTGCTCAGTGTGGTACTTTTCCATCAGCGCGAGACAGAGGTCCGCGTTGCTTTCGTTGGCGAGGTTTACCGCAGCGCTCATAGTCTGGCCAACCGTGTCGCAAGAAGATCATAGAAACCTTCGGCGTCAATATCTTTCATGAATGTTGCGTTGGCAGGACGGCCTGATACCCGCCACCAGTCAGCCACAGTCGCACCAAGCGTGAGTTCTGACACCGTTTCGATTTCCACGTTGATGTGACGCCCCGCGAACAGATCAGGTTGTAACAGATAGGCTATCACGGTTGGGTCGTGCAGTGGCGCGCCCTCTGAACCATATTTTTCCATGTCAAAACGTTCAAAGAAATCAGTCCAAGCAGCGACCATATCGCCAACCTTTGTGCCCATCGCACGGAACCTGTCGATACGAGCTTTGGTTGTTAACGCCTTATGGGTCACATCCAGCGGCATCATCGTGATGGGCACGCCAGATTTAAAAACGATATCAGCGGCCTCTGGATCGAC
>JAPKCP010000360.1 GCA_028822885.1 Yoonia sp.
TAGGTAGGCGGTGTGAGTTTATTCATACCAGAAAGTTACTATGCTGGATTCACGACATGAATCTCTCACAGGATTTATGCAGCAGAGCCGTTCCCCTTGCGAAGCAGCGTAAGGCTTAAGTCTCAAATCAATCTCTTTGGGGCAAATAGAGCTTCGGGTTCAGGTGGACAGTGGAAGATTCAAGACCTTCAACTCAATAAAAAACGTCGAACCCACGCCAAGAGTACTATTGTAGCTAATGTTACCGTTGTGCGCGTCAATTATCCGTTTTGAGATATTCAACCCAAGGCCACTTCCTTGGATCTGGCGGGTACTGGATGTATCCATTTGCCCAAATTCCTCAAAAACCTTGCCATAGGACCCGTTCGCGATCCCGATACCTTCATCTGTTATAGATATCCTAATCTGTCCCTCATATATTTCTGCAAAGACAAAAATATTACCATTTCTGTTCGAAAATTTTGCAGCGTTAGATAAGATATTCGTAATAACCTGCGCAATACGTTTTCCATCGCATAGGGTCCAAAATTTTTGCGTTACGATATCGACATGAAGATTGACCCCCAAAGTATCTGCATATGGCTGAAATGCTTCTGCAGCCTCCTGAACAAGTTTTCCCAGATCAACTTTCTCAGAATTGATGACCAACTTTCCAGCGTCAGAGCGCTGCATGAACAGAAGATCTTCGACAAAGCCTTCCAGTCTGGTCGTATTTTTTCTTGCTATTATCAATGGTTTAATCATTTTATCAGGGACCGGTCCCCAAGCGCCCGAAGCCATGAGCGATAGGGACCCTTTTATTGAAGTCAGTGGGGTTCGCAGCTCATGGCTAACAGTAGAAAGGAAATCGGACTTCGCTATAAATGCAGTCTTTGTGAGCTCATGCTCCTGTTCCAAATCAGATCGACTTTGAAGGGATTTTGAGTATCCAGCAAGAAATTGCCGCGCTAATTCAACCAAAAACCCAAGAACGAAGACGACAGTGAAGAGGTTGAGCCAGTTCTCCGAGTCAAGTGGGGCCGCCGTGTGCCAAACATCATAAACTGGAATTGCTATGATAGCTGAAACATAGATTATCAGCCTCGTGATGAGGATAGCAAAAAAATGATGGTTGTTCATTGCGGCAAAAATGGAAGCCGAGACCAACATGAACATCGGCATGAAATGGCCAGAACCGCTGTCCTGTTGCAATGCAAATGAAATTGCAAAAAGCGAGATCACTGTAGAACTGATAATTGTACCAGTGTAGAGAAGCAGCATTGCTTTACGGACGTCAGCTTGTTTCCAGATGCGGCGGTCAATAATATTGCGAAACACGAATGCATCATAGGCTTCGCAGGCCAACACTAAAGCATAGAACACAAGAGCAACAATCCAGCTATAGTAAGCTCCAGCCAAAAATATTGCGGCAGAATAAATGATCAGTCGCTGAACAAAAAGTTCGACGCCGACGCTTGCGTAGTCTCGAAGTCTGCGCCCGGTAGATTCTAGACCATCTGAGGCAGCAGGCTCAGTCATGTATTGTATGGCGTGTTGCACTTCAGCTCCTTCTCAAAAGACGTGCACCTATAGATTGCATCAATGCAACATACTCAAGCTTTATGAGTTGTATATGATGTATGTGTGGCGGAAATATGTTCAACCAAATAAAAGTCTTAAGTAATAATATAGTCAAATAGGCTAAGGCAGAAGTATAATGGGCTTTCAATCACAAGTACGATCGTCGACTGAGGAGCGTCACCTCACACAAGCCGGTTTTGAACAGAAATATAATGCATTTGGAGGGAGCAAAGCCCAAAATGCACACCTTCATAGTGTCGGCTCGGCGGATGTCCCCCGTAGGTTCAGCGTCAGTGTATTATCCGCGCAAAACGCACATCTACATGGCGAACTTTATGGGGACAATTTGAAGGCGCGAAAACGAGTCTTCATTGACGAGAAATCTTGGAACCTTCCTCAGTCAGACGGGATGGAGTTTGATCAATACGACACGCCGCAGAGCCGCTCTATCGTCTTGCATGAGTATGGCAAGATTGTCGCAGGTGTAAGGCTTTTGCCGACGAAGGCCCGTTGTGGATGTTACAGTTACATGCTGCGCGATGCGCAACTGGGCATCATTGGAGCATTTCCACAACACATCCTATATGAAGATGCTCCTGTTGCTGATCATGTCTGGGAGGCTACCCGGCTTTTTCTCTCTCCCGATGTTCCCGCACAACAGCGCTTGTTGGTGCAATCACAGCTGATGAACGAAATGTCGAAGGCGGTTGTAGATGAAGGTGCCACTCACGTAATCGGCATCGTTCCTTCTGTGTTCAGAAGGTGGTTGCAACGGTTGGGAATGGGAGCGTTTCCTGTAGGACCAAAAGTGATGTTTGACTCTGATATTTCTCAGGCCGCTGTCATGCATGTTGCCGCTCTCGGAAGTCGTGCATCACAATAGTCATAAGTACTTGGAACACCAAAAGCGTCCCTCTTGAAGCTCTTCACACTTTGCTGACAAAAACTGTTTGGGTAAGTTCAAGGGCCGACAGGTTGCCGGCTGAAGTTTCGATTTGGTACGGCGATGATTTTGGATTTGTTCTGAACTGGCTTCTGTAGCCATCATTTTCGAGGTTTTTGCCGCGTCCGAACGCGCCACAATATAGCCGTCATAGTTTGAGAGCACAATCACGGGCACGTTTTTCAAAGTTGTGTCAAATATTCCCTCAGCAGAGCCGTGGAAATTTGCGTTATCAGAAATGGCGATAGACTGCTTCATTCTAGTTCATGCCGACGCAGCACACCTGCGATGACGCCGCATGGCCTGCTCTTGGAAAGGCTGACGCACGTCAACTGAAAACGACGGGTCTCTTTGGTGGTCAGGGGTTTTATCGATATGTGGAGAAGCGGGGGCAGATCCAAGTTCTGCGTCTTAAGCGCCGTAAGCTGCCTCGTGGGCAAT
>JAPKCP010000067.1 GCA_028822885.1 Yoonia sp.
CGATTGACTCGGACCAAACTCTGAAACTCAGGTCAATTCAGGCGTATGAGTATACTTCAAAAATAAGTGCCCTTTCCCAACCAATCCAACGCCTCTGAGGGCGTAAATTGACCTGTTCACTCAGCTTCTACGCTCCAACGACGTTCGCACCACGCATAAGAACTTCAGCTAATTCTGGAAGCTGGTTATTATGCGCCAAGACGTCAGAGGGACTCAAAAGAAAGCTCGCCATCGGATCGTGGGACACCGTTCCTCCCGCTTCTTCCACGAGCAGTAACCCAGCAGCGGCATCCCAAATATTCAATGCAGGTTCGTGATATGCGTCAAACCAACCCGCCAATACACCCAGAAAACAAATCGTCGCGGCCCCATGACGCCGGTGGTCAATGCCGGCGTTCAATAACCGTTCGATCCGACCCAAATAGGTGGATGGCGTGCTCCGCGTGGAATAGCCCAAAGCAACCATGGCGCTTGGCGAAGCCGCGCCGCTGAATGTGATCTGGCGGCCGTTGATGAAACTGCCGCAACCTCGCCTTGCCCAAGCCGTTAGATTGAGGTCAGGAGCGTGGATCACGCCATGCGTTATGGCATTGCCATCTGAGCAGGCGATCGAAATCGCCCAATCTGGCATTCCACGCGAAAAATTAACCGTTCCATCTATTGGATCAACGATCCAGACGTCCTGACCACTCCCCTCAAGACCACCTTCTTCGCCCAGAACCGCAACGCCAGGCTCATGGGTCTGAATACGTTCGCGAAGTAGCGCTTCGACTGCGTGATCGGCGGCGGTGACCAAGTCCATCGGACCCTTGATCGTGGTATTTAGCTCGCGGGGGTTTGCACGCATCTTTTGGGCGAGTTCGCCGGCTTCGCGCGCCATAGCGAGCGCGGCTTTTAGACGGTCATCAATCATGGCGTGTCGTGCCCCTCAAAACTATTTCCAATGGCTGACGCTCGACCCTATTTGCCAGGCTGCCGTCAGCAATCCGCTCTAACAGCAACCGCACCACGGTATCTGTTTGTGACGTGATATCTTGGCGAATGGTTGAAAGGTCATAGGAACCCCAGCTGGCCTGCTCTATATCATCAAAACCCAAAACCTGAATCTGGTTAGGAACCGTTAGCTCCAAATCCAGCCTCAGCGCATCAAGTGCCCCAAGCGCCATCAAATCGGTTGCGCAAAACAATCCGTTCAGGCCGCTGAAGACTGCCAGACCCAGCGCGTTGATCTCTCTGCGCGCGTCATCGTAGCTCTGATCTGCAGAATAAAAAACCTCTGCATGGATACCCTGATTTTTGGCAGCATCTATAAACGCGGTCGCCCGACCGGACACCGAAAATGTTCCGCTGCGGGGCACAAGGCAGCCAAGATGTGTCGCGCCGCTGTCGATCAGGACTTGCGCGGCCATCTGCCCGGCTGCTTCATTGTCGGCCACCACCCGATCGCCCCAATTGGACATGCCAGCGCGATTGACCAGCACCACGGGCAGACCAAGCCGTCCGCACTCTTCAATCAGAGCACGCGTGGGGCTGTCCGATGTGAAAATCATACCCGCAATACTATACCCCAACAGCGATTCGATCAGAGTGTCGACATTGTCTGGCCGTTCCGCCGTGATGAGCATCGGTTTCAAACCTTCGCGGGTGAGAGCTTCGCTCAACAGTCTGACCTGTCGCGACCGAAGCGGTGTATCCAGACGCGAGGCAACAAGGCCGACGATCTCCGAATTGTTCTGTTGCAGGCCGCGCGCCAAAGAATTGACACGGTATCCAAGCTCGGACGCCGCCTTAATAACCTTTTCTCTCGTAGCGGATGCGATCGTGCCCCCCGGCGTGAAGGCGCGCGATACAGCAGACCGCGACACACCAGCCATGCGAGCGACATCGAAGGAAGTCGGTTTGCGGTGTCCCGACTTAGCCATTGCAGTGTCCTTGATAGACTTCGCGGGCAAAGGCAAAGGGCTGGTTGAGGTTAAACAGGTCTGGCCTTAGGTGGATCAAATGCGCAAACATTTCGGTATCCTCTCCCATATAGGCCACCATCGACGTTACCGGACTACCCCGCAGCGACGCAATTTCCGATGCGCTTGCGCTGGGGCTAAACTCAACAATATTCGCAGCAAAATCCGCAATCGTTTCCTCGAGCGACGGGTAATCCTGTCGGCGGGCCATAATCTGTGCCGAAGCGCTAAGCTGCCGTAAGGTCACAAGGAAATCGCGATTGAAAGACCAAAAAAAGACGCGATCAAGCAGCCCTGCCTGCGCAACCTGTTCAAGCACAGGGGCTGGTGGCGCCGATTTGAATTCGAGATAGGCGCGTCCGTCATAACGGTGCAAAAGGTCCAGAACCTCTTTCAGGGTCGGAATGCAGGTACCTGCAAAGAAGGGATCGAACCACGCACCGGCATCCAGCGTAAGAATGTCCGCAAGTGTGTGCTGCGTCACGGGTCCTGTGCCATTGGTCGTCCGATCTAGCATCGGGTCGTGTATAACGACTATTTCGCCGTCAGCCGTAATGTGTAGGTCCAACTCGATGAAATCGAATCCAGCCGCTAAAGCGCATTCAAGCGCGGGAAGTGTGTTTTCAGGGGCAATCGAATTAGCCCCCCGATGACAGACAATACCAAAAGGGTAATCGGACGGTGGGCGAAACGGGTTCACCAGCTCGGGCATATCAGAACAGATACCTGTGACCGGCTTTGTGCGGATCGCTGCCATGCGGACCGGATCTTCTTCATGCCACAAGACAACCTGTTTACCGTCGCGAAAAGCGCGCGCAAAGAACTCTAGCGTCAGCGTCTCTTGGGGCGCTGGCATATGCTCCCAACATAGGTGGATGACACCAGCATCCGCAGCATGAGTGTGCGGATCGGCCCCGATCGGAACGAGGCCAGAAATCGGATAGGTGCTGCCAGCCTTCTTCAACATCTGCACGATTTTGGTGCTAAAGGCTCCGATGATCACAGGTGTAATTGCCCTGTCCTGCAACAGATGCAGAGTCGGCAACGCCGCCGCCGCGTCTTTGATATCTGCGTAAATCCCGGCACCCAGTTCAGCTGCCAGTGCCACCACTTCGCTCAGATCAGGACACTCCGGCATCTGGGCCCGCAATGCCTCTCGCGATATATCGCAAACCACATCTCCACTGGCCAAGGTCGCATCGTGATGGACAACTGGCACACCGTCTGCCGTAATGCGGATATCGACCTCCCACATGTCGGCCCCCAACTCAGCAGCTTTGCGAAAGGCAGCCATTGTGTTGGCCGGCGCATAGGCCGACGCGCCCCGATGGGCAATTGAATAAGGGCGCGGTGGAATTTCGATCGACGTCACAGCCTGTCCCCGTTCTGTGCAAAAGCAAGAATATTCTGGGTGGCGACCCCCCAGTCGATGCGCTGGCCTGGCTTGATTGGTTGGCCCGCAGGAAGGATTGAACGGATATCACCACCACCATCCAACCGCACGTCAATCAGTTCTTCACGACCCTGAGGCTCGACAAAGACGACCTCGCCTTGCAACCCATGGCCATGTTGGGGGCCAAAATGTTCGGGGCGGATACCAATAACAACCTCTCCGTTTGTCGCTAAATCTGCCGGGCGAGCAAGCGTCTGTTTGTTTGCAAGCGACAACATTTCGCCCGCCAATGCGGGAAGGAAAGAGATCGGAGGATTGCCTAGAAACCCTGCAACAAATTGCGACCGTGGATTGCCATACATCTGTTCCGGCGTGTCGAGTTGTACGATCTGGCCGTCTTTCATCAGCGCGATCCGGTCACACATCGACATGGCCTCGACCTGATCATGGGTCACAAGAATGGCCGTAATACCGGTTTCGCGCTGAATACGCCGGATTTCAGAGCGCATTTCAAGCCGCAGCTTCGCATCCAGATTGGCCAGCGGTTCATCCAACAATAACACATCCGGCTTGCGGATCATTGCACGCGCCAAGGCCACGCGCTGTTGCTGCCCGCCCGAAAGCTGCGCTGGTCGTCGGTCTAGCAATTCGCCAATCTGAACAAGATCAGCAAGCCGTTCGACCTCTTTTCTAATCTTGGCCTTGGCCATCTTCTGAACTTTCAGCGGAAAACCGATATTCTGCTCAACGGTCATATGCGGGTAGAGCGCATAGTTCTGAAACACAACACCCACCGATCGTTCCTGCGCGGGCAAGGTCGTGACGTCGCGATCACCAAAATACAGGCGCCCGCCGCTCATCTTGTGAATGCCGCATACAGCAAACAGCGTTGTGGATTTCCCGCACCCTGAGGGGCCCAAAAGAGCGATCATCTCGCCGCTTGCGACGGTTAGGTCCATCTCCTCGATAACAGTCGTATCGCCGAAACGTTTGGTGAACTTGTCGAGTCTGAGTTCCATTAGCCTTTGGTACCTCCACCATAAATATTCATCAGCTGCTTCTGGAAAACCAGATAGATAACGATGACTGGAATTGAGTAGAACATGCCGATTGCCTTGAAGAGCCCGAAATCAGCGGTAGCATCATCCTGAATGACCGCGTTCATGTACGTCGCCAGAACCTGTGTGCTCGATCCGGGCGCCAAAACCAGCGGCAGAATGAATTCTGACCAGCCAGATAGAAACGATATGATCAAAAGGGCCGCAAGTCCCGGTTTCACCTGCGGTAGCACAAGTTCTACCCACACACGCAAGCGACTGGCCCCGTCTTGAACTCCCGCCATTTCGATCTCCCAAGGCACGGTGTCGTAGAATCCCTTCATGATCCAAACACCAAACGGCAATTCAAGCGCGGCTTTGACGAGGATGATCCCCAATAGCGTGTCAAAGATGCCGAGAAACTGAAGAATGATAAAAATCGCGATGATCAATGTGATCGTTGGAAAGGCGTGTAAAATGATGAGCCCACCCAGAAAGTATGGCCGTCCCGGCATGTTCAGCCGCGACAGCGCATAGCCCGCGGTCGCGGACAGCGATGTCACGAGAAACGCCGTCGTGCTGGCAAAGAGAAATGTGTTGAAGGTGACAACCCAGATCGACGGGCGCCCCGAATCTATCCGTTCCCATAAAAAGCGCCAGTTCGACAAATCCAAGGCACCTGGCACCAGCGATCCAGGATCAGGCTGCGCAATACTATCGATGATCTGATAGGCGTACATGATTACCAAAGGCGTCGAAAATATCGCGAGGATCAGAACAAGTTGCCAGATGCGTGAATTCGCGGTCATTGCTCGATCCTCGGCTTGGCCAGCAACTCATTAAAGTTGAACAACCTCAGATAAATGACAGAGAGCCCGATCCCGATGAACACTAGTGCCAGCGCATAGGCCGCACCCAGCCCGTATTGCAGATTGCCGCCGTAGTTATTCAGTGCGGTGTGATAGGCCGCCAGTGCCCAAACCTCGGTCGATCGGCCCGGTCCGCCATCGGTGGCAAGTAGGATATATTCGAACGACGTGAGCAAACTAAGCGTTTGATAAGACGTCATGAACAATATTGGCCAGCGCATCTGTGGCAAAATGATATAGCGCACCTGTTGCCACCGGTTCGCACCGTCGACTTCTGACGCATAAAGCATCGAGGTAGGAATGGCCTTGATCGCCGATGAAAACAGGATCATCCCCAATGACGCACCGACAAAGCCGTTGATGAGGATCACTACTGTCCAAGCACGCGTTGTGGTCTGCATCATCCAGTTTTGCGGTGGGACACCGAACCACCCGGTTACAGTGGCTATAAACCCATTGTCCCAGGTGAACCAATTCCACATCAGCACATAGAGAACCGGAGGAAGGATGCGCGGTAGGAACCAGATCGCACGGAACGTATTCGCCGTTTTGGCTGGCAAGTAAAAGGTTGATAGCGCCAGAAAGAGCCCAAAGAGGATGTTGAACGCCAGCGCGCAGATCACGTAGAACGCGGTGTTCGAAGCAAACCGCAGTGTCGATGGCAATTCCATCAGTAACTTGAAATTATCGGTCGTCCAAGTCCAACCCGTATAGGCAAATTCCGTCAGCGCATCGTGATCAACGGGAGCTATTCCCGTCTCGCCAAGAGCTGCACGGAATTGGTCTTCGGTATCATACCGCTCGCCTACAATTGTTACTGCGAAGAGTTCTGCAGCGGTCTTTCGATCACGCGTCTGGCGGATTGGATCATCTAACCCGCGCAACACACGCTCCAGATCGCGACGGGCGGTAAAGGTCTCCCCAAGAAATTCCGCACGCAACTCATTTGCCGTATCGTTACTGAACTGATCTGCAAGCGCTGTCAGACCCGCTTCGGTGATCTGAAACCCCGCATTCTCAAGTTGTTCAACCGAGTCTTCGCTGATCCCCGTCTCGGACACATTGCGCAGCTGCTCGGAATTAATACGGTAATCTCCTCCCATGATCCCGGTCGACGTCGACATATTCGTAAAGGCGAACACGACTGTCAGCAAAACCGGCAACAAAAAGAAGATGGAAACCGCAATGATTGCAGGCGTCAGAAATCCTATGCCCAGCACTCGGGAGGTCATTAGTGGCATTTCCTTGAAAAGGGTTAGCAAGGCGCGACCCGTCGCGCCTTGCTGGTCTAGGGTATTAACGAACGATCAAATCGTCCCCGATTGTTGCGCGCATCTGCGCCTCAACCTCTGCTAAGGCCTCGGCCGGAGTCTGCACGCCAGTCCAAGCGGCCTCTAGCCCACGAAACATCGCCTCGGCAAAGGCGCCGTACTGGAGATGGTTCGGCTGAGAATTGGCAAAGGGCAAAAGTACCTCTGTCGCCTCAGACGCCCAACGGTCGCCCCGATACAGATCAATATCGCTCTGTGCCTGCGCCACAGCCAAGTGGTTAGACTTAATCGCGTGCAATGAATTGAGACGCGGTTCGGTCGCGATGGCGATGAGTTGCGACGCGATCTCTTCTACCCGGTCGTCTTCTTGGTTCATCACCAAATAAACGAGAGGGTGCGTGATGGTGTTGGCGCGTCCGGCGTCATTACCCGCAGGGATCAGCGAGAACTGGATGGTGTTCCAGAAATCGTCGTTGCCCTCACGTGCGTAACGCCCGAAGTGCCAAGTACCGCCGTGCCAGAACGCCGCCCGTCCATTCGCAACCTCAGTGTACCATTGGTTCCAATCGGTGCCGATGTGGTTCTGGCGGGTTACGCCAGCGTCAACGGCATCGACAAAGAACTGATAGAATTCAGTCATTGCTGCAGTATCAAGGACCAGCTTGCCAGTGTCATCGTCAATCAATTCGCCCCCAAAGGACTGATAGAATTGCGCATAGTCCGGGCCGTTCGAAGGGCGCGGATAAAACCCGTAACCTTCCTCGACAATGCCCATTTCAACGGCTTTCGTGGCGTCTGCTAAAACGTTACGCAGTGTATATTCGCCGCTGGCTACCATGGCAGGCAGCGCGTCGATCTCGGCTTCGCTGTAGCCCAACTGGGTCAGCGTATCGCGCCAAAAGAAGAACGGGCGGGATTCCGAGTCTTGCGGGACACCCCATTGGGTCCCTGCATAGGACGCGATCTCCATTAGGTTTGGATAAACATTGTTGAGCGGCCAAGCGTCGAGATCCACATAGTCTTCGATTGCAACAATGTACCCGGCTTGACTCCAAGGTGCGATATCAAGGTGCGAGGTGACGACAATGCTCGGTGCGGTCCCGGCCTCGGCACCCAGAGTGATGCCTTGCTTGAACTCATCCCAGCCGGTAAAATCGCGTCGGCCCTCGACGGTGATGTTCAGTTCATTACCTAGAATCGCAGCCTCGCGTTCCAATATATCGGCAGCAATCTCAATCGCTTCAATTCGGTAGCTGTCACTGTCATTAGAGCCACCGGCCCAAACAGTAATCGTGACGTCTTCGGCCAAAGCTGGGACTGCCAGAACGGCGAAAGCGCCGATCAATGCAGACGTTCGTACCAAGTTTGTCATTGTGTAACCTCCCAAGATAAATATCAGTGTGGCACTGCACACGTGTGCAGTAAAGCTTGCAGATTTTGCGAAATCTGACAACATGATTCTTAAGAAACTTGCTTTCAGACCCGCCAATCGCCCTCTAAGCCTAGCGTTTGATTGTAAGAATTAGGTGACACTGACAATTAAAATTGAGGGTCACCAAGGACCAATTCACCCGATTTCAGACGTTTTGGCTGTCTATGTCAGTCGTTTGGTGCGGCGTCAGCGAACTGATGAAAATTATCAGGAATCGCTATGTTGAATTTCGCGCACAACAAACGCACGTCGTGCCAGTCCTCCTCGTCAACATCGTATCCAGTATGGAATCTGACGAGCCAGTCCGGTGGCACACACCGAACCCAAGCCCCCGATATGACGCCCTCACCGCAAAGGTGATCGGCACAGTAAGGAACCCCCGCCCTGTTGCTCCCGTCGGGATTCAATTCGTAGGAGTGCACATCGATGGTTTCTCCTTCGGGTGTCCGAAGAACGAAATTGTGCTCCGAACTGTCCGGTCGGGCCACCTCGAAAAAGCCTTGGGGCCCTAGAAGAGTTCTCAACGACGCAACTTGAGAAACGGGCAACGCGATATCCAAGTCGCCATGTTGTCGTGTTTGCCGGCCAAGAAGCGCATCAACTGCCCACCCGCCGTCAATGCAAATGTTCAGCCCAACCTTACGCGCCATCTCCCAGAACCGAAGAACCGATGCAGCTTGCATTTCCATCCTTTCAATTCAGGGGTGGAAGTTTCTCAACCGCCACAACAGAATGCTCTCATAGATGATTTTGCTGCGACACGCATCAATTCACGCAGCGTGAGACGTGCTCACCCTTCAGGAGCCCTACACACATGAAAGAGATTGGCTCCACTCTCTCGAAACAACAGTCTACAGTTGTAGCATGCTTTAGGTTCAATCCAAAACGGCACGTAGACCGCTGGCGGAGATCATGATGGAGCAACGCAAATGACCTCACAAACTGGCCCCAAGACCGCAGAGAACCTAAGGCTATCACTTGCAATAGATCGGGCGATGCCAGCCTATGTCATGGTCCCGTTTGACGTGCCTGCTAAAACCACATGTATCACTCTGACCTACGATTACCCAAAGTCTGACAATTGTATCATTGATTTGGGTATCGGCGACCCCGACATGACGGATTTTCCCAGCGAAGGCGGAATAGCAGGTTGGTCCGGTGGTGCCCGACGCGAAATTTTCATAGCTACAAACATGGCAACTCCCGGATATCATCCGGGGATCAAAGAAGGCACGTGGCACGTCATACTTGGCCTGCATCGCGTCCCAGATAAGCCGGTTACAGTCAAAATTGGGATTTCCTTCGATTTTGCACCCCGTGTCGTCGCCCAGCCTGTTTCCTTGCCGAACGCCTCATCGCGTGGCCCCTCTTGGTATTGTGGCGACTTGCATTGCCACACCCATCATTCGGATGCCAAAGGATCCGCCGCCGTCCTCCACGCGACAGCCAAACGAGAAGGTCTCGATTTCCTTGCCGTAAGCGACCACAACACAACCACCGCTCACACGGCCTATTTCGACCATGTCTCAAGCTCGGAAATGGTCTTTGTTCCGGCCTATGAATTCACGACCGAACGGGGCCATGGGAATATCTTTGGCGCGCGCAAAGTTGAGGATTTTCGTGTCCGCAACGACAGAGACGTGATGGAGATGATTGGCCGTATTAGGGCCAACGGACACCTCTTTTCGGTCAACCACGACAAACCCAATATACCCTGGAATTACACGCTACCCGAAATAGATTGCATGGAGGTTTGGCACGCGCCTTGGCTTGCGGGGAACCATGTTTCACTTGAACGGTATCAAGCCCGACTGGCGCAAGGGCAGCGCATCACTGCAGTGGGTGGGTCCGACTTTCACCAGCCAGCGGTTGCTGATAATGGCAATCTCGCGACGTTGGCAAGGCCTTGCACCTTTCTTTGGTGCGAGGAATTATCACCCAATGGTATCCTTGATGCGCTCAGGACCGGGCGTAGTTTTGTGACAGAATCTCCAGATGGCCCGAGATTAATTTTAAACGCTGGCGGCGTTGGCCATGGCGGCGAAATCACAGGGGCCAGCACAATCCGGTTATCCTACAACGCAACCGACGCTGCAGGCGACATTCTCGAAATTTGGGATGCAACTGGCTGCATTTTTGTGGCCCCTATTCGTGACGCGCTGGAACGCGGGTCTTTAGAACTGACAGGGGCGTTAGGTTTCTTGCGCGGACAAATTGTTGCCGGTAACAGCCGGGCAAACATCGTTGCGACAGCACAGGCGCATGTTGCCGCCGGGAAGGGTGGCCGATTGGATTGGTCTAGCGCGATTGATCAGCCAGTTCTACGATGCCTAACTTCTCCGATTTACTTAGCACGACACCATGGGTAAATTTTATTGGCTTCGCCGTGCAGCAATACGCGGCGTTTAGATCCCGCGAGGAATAACAAAAATGCCAAAGATACACCTGATCTTCAAAACCCACCTCGACTTGGGGTTCACCGGATACGCCAGTTCTGTCCGCAAGCAGTATCATGAGCACTACATTCCCATGGCGCTCGACACTGGAGAGCACTTTCTGAAGGAAAACTGGGCAAACCCGTCTTTCCGATGGACGACAGGAAGCTGGCTCATCTGGGATCACCTGAACACGCAACCGGCCGATAAGGTAAAGCGCCTCGAGGATGGCATTCAGAATGGCATCATTTCCTGGCACGCGCTGCCTTTTACGACACATACGGAACTCATGTCGCGCCCGCTTTTTACCGAAGCGTTGTCACTGTCGCGCGAGTTGGACAAACGCTTCGGAAGAAAGACACGCGCGGCCAAGATGACGGACGTGCCGGGCCATACGCTGGGTGCAGTCGAGGTCATGGCGCAACACGGCATCGAATTCTTGCACCTCGGCGTGAACGCCGCCTCCCCCGTGCCAGACTTACCGCCACTTTTCCGCTGGCAGGCCCCAAATGGGTCCGAAATTGTTGTGCTCTATCAAAACTCTTACGGTGAAAAATTCGTAGCAGACGGTATGGAAGACGCCATCGCTTTTGCGCACACGATGGATAACATGGGTCCGCAGAATGTCGGGCAAGTCATCGACACCGCAGACAAATTGAAAGAGGAAAATCCAGGATACGACCTTCAGGCGTCGACTCTCGAAAATTATTGGAACAGCTTGCGTAAAATCCGCCACAGCTTGCCTGTTGTTACACAAGAGATTGGCGACACTTGGATCCATGGAACCGGATCAGCGCCGCGTCGTCTCTCACGCTTTTTTGCATGCCAACGCGCCTATGACCGATTTTCAACGAACCTGAGCCCCACCCGACGCGCATTCGGACGTAAATTGCTTGAGGTCGCCGAACACACGTGGGGCGTCGACATCAAGACGTATTTAAGAGATGAAACGGCCTGGGATCGACCAGATTTCGAGACTGCGCGCAAGCAAGATCCACGCTTTGAGATTACAGAGGGCGCATGGGCGGAACAAGATCAGATCATCGACGACGCATTGGCGTTGCTCGGGCCCACCGATAGGGAAACCATCGTCGACGGCCCAACGATCCCAAGGCTGGCGGGTACGCCTGTCATAGCAGGCGAGACGGCTCATTTCGGAGACTTTGCGGCACAGATCGACCATACCACGGGTGCCCTTCTCGCGCTCCAGTATTGTGGCGCGCACGTCCTGCGAGCCAGAAAAGACGGTGCTGGATTGTTTGCTTTTACACAACGCGCATATTCCGCAGACGATATCGCCAGCTATCTGGATTCTTACCTGACAAAACGCTTTCGATGGGGCATTCAGGACCATACCAAACCCGGTCTAGCAACGTCCAAAACACAGCGGTCCGAGGTTTTTAAACCGTGCAATGTTGAAGCAATGACCGAGGCAAACAGGTTGATGGTCTCTGCCAACATGCCTGCCATAGCAGTGAACGATTTTGGTGCCCCTACGAAGGCGATTTGGGTCTACGAGGGTCGGGAAGACGCGCTGCACATAACACTTCATTTAAACGGCAAAGCACCAAACCGGCAGCCAGAAGCTGGATTTTGTCATTTTGAACCCAAAATTGATGGGGCGAGTCTACGCCTCGAAAAAATGGGCACGCTGATTGACCCCATGAACGTAGCACCCCATGGCAACCGCCAACTCCATTCCGTTCGGGCCGTAGAGGCCGAAAACGCTTACGCGTCCTTGCGGTTGACGTCATTGGATGTCGGTTTGTTCGGTCTGTCTTCGCTTCCATTTCTGAAACACACCACTGACTTGCCCGACCCAGAAAAAGGCGGTCGTTTCGTTCTTTTTAACAATAAATGGGGCACGAACTTCACCATGTGGACCGGTGGCGACCTAGCTTTTCGGTTCAAACTCGAATTCGATCTTAGGACCTGACCGCGTACTGACCTCCTGTTGCGGACATTGGCGCACTGTGCGGCGAA
>JAPKCP010000361.1 GCA_028822885.1 Yoonia sp.
TGGCCACGAATTTCTGTTGATGGCAGATGCAGATGGCCTTTCGGTCACTGATCAAATTCTTGATTTCACTGCCATTTATGTAGAGATCGAAGGCGATGTTGAACGCCGCGGCGACCTGTTGGTCTTCAAGATTTCACCCGAAACCATCAGGTTGGCGCAATGATTGTGCGGGTCGTAGCAATCGCCCTCATGGGTTTGGCCTGTGCGGCCCTTTGGTTCGGGTACATGAACCTCAATATTTTCCGCGGAACACCCATGTTTGATTTTCGATATGTGATTTTCGCGGCTGCGGCTTTTCTAGGTCTCAGCGCGTTTGAATGGGTCGCCGGGTGGATCAAAGCCAAACTTCAGGAACCAGACACCGACCATTAATCTAATTTCAAAGCCATAGGATTGTCATGAACAAGATTTCCGTAGCCAAACTCAGCACTTTAGAAGATCGAGATCCCACGTATGCGCTTGTCGGAGAGGTCGATCTGGTTGTCGTCAGGTTCGATGAAGAGGTGTCCGTATTTTATGGGCGATGTCTGCATCGCGGTGCGTTGATGTCTGACGGATTTGTACGCGGCAAGAACCTGATTTGTGGCTTGCACGATTGGGATTATCGCCTCGATTCTGGCGTCTCTGCTTATGCCAACAACGAAAAGCTGCCAAAGTTTCAAAGCTGGGTTGAGGATGATGCTGTCCTTGTCGATGAAGATGAGATCAACGCGTGGGCCCTGAAAAACCCGCAACCCTACTTTCGCAAGGGCTATCTTGGGCTTTACGCCGACCCGAGCCATGGCATCGAAGAAGAGCCGCACATTGGTGAAATTCACACCTATTCTAAGCAGGGCCTGACCAAAACTGGCCACCACGGGATCGTTGCATCTATGGGTGTTTCACGCGTTCAGCTGCCCGATTGGGACGATATTCAATTGCTGACAGCGCAGTTGGCCAAGCCGCCTTTGCTTGAGGAAGAAGCGGTCGGGACTGAGGTTATCATCGGGCCAAATGCTGCCAAACCGCTGGTTTTGAAAATCCCGCTGTTCGTGTCCGACATGAGCTTTGGTGCTTTGTCAGAGAACGCCAAAATCGCATTGGCCAAAGGGGCTGATGACGCAGGCACAGGTATTTGTTCCGGCGAAGGTGGCATGTTGCCAGAAGAGCAGGCGGCCAACAGCCGTTATTTTTATGAACTAGCGTCTGCACGGTTTGGGTTTAGCTGGGACAAGTTGGATAAGGTCCAAGCCTTCCATTTCAAGGGTGGCCAAGGCGCAAAAACAGGCACCGGTGGGCATTTGCCCGGCAACAAAGTGCAAGGGAAAATTGCTGAAGTGCGGGGGTTGGAACCGGGCACACCTGCCGTCTCTCCGCCACGCTTTCCTGACTGGACAGATACCAGCCAGATCAAAGAGTTCGCTGACGAAGTGCGCGCCCGCACGGGTGGCATTCCCATCGGCTATAAGCTCAGCGCCCAGCATATTGAAAAAGACATCGATGCGGCACTGGCTGTCGGTGTTGATTATATCATCCTTGATGGTCGCGGTGGCGGCACGGGGGCTGCACCCACGATTTTCCGTGATAATATTTCTGTGCCCACGATTCCGGCACTTGCCCGCGCACGGGCGCATCTCAACAAACTTGATCGCCGCGATATCACGCTGGTGATCACGGGTGGTTTGCGTACCCCGGCTGATTTCATCAAAGCGATGGCGCTTGGTGCGGACGCAATTGCTGTCTCAAATTCTGCGATGCAGGCCATCGGTTGTTTGGCTATGCGTGCCTGTCACACGAACAATTGCCCCGTCGGTATTGCATCACAAAAAACACATCTGGTGAACCGGCTTGTCGTGGATAAATCCGCCAAACGTCTCACCAACTTCTTCCACGCTTCGGTGGAACTGATGCAGGTCATGGCACGTGCGTGTGGCCACGATCACCTATCCAAATTTGAAAAAGACGACCTGACGACGTGGAAAAAAGACATGGCAGAGATTTCAGGCGTGGCCTACGGCGGCGCCGCATAAAGGAGCATTACAATACGCAATGACACCCTAGATTGGATCGAAGTCGGCATGTGGATGATCGGAACGTCTTCACATGCCGGGACTATCAACGATAGCTAGGCTAATCACGCAATGCCTTAGCTCCCCATGATCCGCTTGCGGCGTTTTTTCATTTTCTCGTTCGCTTCGTTGGTGCCATCGTGGAATGATCCAAACATCTTGTCCCAAGGGATTTCGAGCGACCCGTAGTTACACTCAAAGTAGCGATGATGCATCTGATGGTGAAAGGTGCCCAAATTCAGACGATTTTCATCTTTCACAACTAGTCCCTCAAACCCGGTATGTGTGGTGGCTGCGGTAAGGGCATAATACTGTAAGTGAAACAGAATATGCACCGGGTGGGCCGCGACGATCCAGTGGATCAGGACGGACCCAAGGAAAATAACGTGCTCCACAGGATGCATCGACAGCCCAGACCACGGGCCAACATTGATGTTGCGATGATGCAGTGAATGCACGTGTTTGTATAAGAACGGCACGTGGAGCAGGCGGTGTATCCAGTAGAAATAGAAGCTCTCCCAGATTGGGATCAACAGGAACATCGCGACAAACCAAACTGGGTGCGCGGCCCATGTCAGCATTGGCGCATAGCCGTTGGCCAGCGCCCAGAACATTAACACTTCGTAGGCTGTCCAGAGTGTGACGCCGCTTGCCAAAGTCCAAAACATATTGTCTCGGATCTGGCCACCCAGCGTGAACTGCCGTCCATTTTTCATCAATGGTCGCGGATCATATTTCAGGTGCTGACCTTGTTTGGTGTATGTATAAAAATACAGATGCAATCCGCCAGCGACTGCCGTCATCAAAACGAGATTGCGGAGAAACATTTCTGCGATCCAGCCGAACGCCAATGTTTTTGTTTCGGCTAGCGGTGGCTGGAACCA
>JAPKCP010000068.1 GCA_028822885.1 Yoonia sp.
ATCTCAACACGGTTCAGTGTGCCTTTAACCTGTCGGATGGCCTCTCCCTTTGCTAAGACAGTTGATGTCTCATTTTGATTAACCCATCCTGTGATCACGAGCATCACGCCCGATGGTTTGATTGTATCTATCCAAGTTGCAGCGGCGGGTTGATCCAACAACAAAGGGTAGGCTTTGCACGGTTTCTTCCACCAGTGTCCGCGCTGCAGCCAAATCGGCATCGCGGTCAATCAACAAGGAAAACATGAAGCGTCGTTCAGCGTTTTGACTGTAATTAATGATGCGGCTCTTGAATACCGTCGCGTTGGGAATGCGGATATGATTGCCGTCAAATGACAATAGGATTGTCGCCCGGCTGGTTAGTCGAATGACTTTGCCTTGGTCACCGTTGATCTCAACTGTGTCATTCGGGCGGAAGGGCTGGCGAATGGACAGCATGACAGACGCAATAAAATTCTCAACAGTATCGCGAACGGCAAAGCCAAGCGCGAGGCCGATAATGCCCGCTGCACCAAGGATCGTTGATAACAATGCAGTTGCGTTCAAAATATCCAAAGCTATTACGAGTGCGGCAATCACAAAGACGATACGCACGATTTGCCGGTAAAGTTCAGCAATGAACAAGTTTGGGGCCAATCGTTCCCAAGGTTGCCGGGCACGTGCGATCCGTAGGCCAAGCCATACAATAAATGCCCCAACAAGGGCAGCAATCAGTGCCAAAGGTAAAAATGTTACAAACTGGTCGATCCGTGCTTTGAAACGGCCGATCGCGGGGTCCAATCGGCGGACGATATCGGTGGTCTCAGTCACTTCGTTTTTGACGGCCACGACACCCTCGACGCGGCTCGCGAGTGAAGCCAGTTCAGTAGCCTCTAACGTTGAGATCGCGGTGCCGCGATATGTCACGATCCCCTCAGAAACCATAACGGTCACATCATTGTAGTTACCCAATTCAGAAAGGATATCGCGGATACGTATTGCGATATCAGCGTCTTGTTGGTCGGTGTTGATGGTTGTAATTGGACCATTGGTTTCTTGTGCGGTGACGGGACCTGCAAAAAATAGGATCAGGCAAAGGAATCTGAAAATACGCATGTGTCTATCGCCTTAGCCAGAAAATCTTACCTTAGGCTGCTGCACACACGTTTTCCAAGTGCTTTGCCCATAAGCTAGGTCGATACCTGTTCACGCAGGATGGAAGCCGTCAGGGAGATCATCAGGTAGATGCCTGAGAAGATGAGGAAAGCCAGTACCGTGTTTTCAAACGCGCGGGGGTAGGTGGCCTCATCAGGGGCAACGGGTTCGACGCCCAGCGACAGGTAACGGACTTGCCGATTGGCTTCGATCCGCGCTGCGCCGAGCTGCGTTTCGGCAGCTTGGAACTGCAATAATCGCAACCCGTAGTCTTCTTCCGCAAGTCGTAACTGAATGTTACGCTGAGCAATTGAGATGCCGCTTCCATCGTCGGACCCGATCTGGCTTCGCAATCCCGCAATGAGCGAGTCAATACTTGCAATGCTACGTTCAAGATCCGCAACTTGTGCGGCATTGGGACTTTGTACAGAGTTTTTGCCAGCCAAATCCAATACAAATTGGTTACGTTGCTGATTTCGCAACGAAATTTCAGCAGTTACTGCAGCCGTATCACCTGCCGGGTCAGCTGTGTTCGCATTTTCTTGCAGAGTTAACAGCGTCTGCAGCGCATCTGTCCGTGCGATTACCACATTATCGTAGTTTTCAAGGGCACCGGCCATGGCCGCATCGCGTGGGCGCTGGGTCAATTGGTCGATTTGCTCTTCTGCAAATCCGATCAGCGCTTCAGAATAGATCTGACTGGTTTCAGGATCTGACGCGATGACCTCCATGCGCAGAATGCCTTCGGTTGGATCGTAGCTGACCTTCACCTTCTCGGTGTAAATACCAAATGCTGCTTCATTGGTCGCATCTGGACCAAGGCGTTGAATCTGGTCGATGTTTTCGGCACTAAAGTGGTCTTTGAACCCGTGTTGTTCGTCCAAACGCAGCATGGCAGCCCGCGACGCGAGGTAGGATTGCACCGCGATACTATCCTGTTGGGTCGCCAGAGATGTGCCCTGAAACAACCCGCCAAGGCCACCGGGCGCTGATGACGCTTCAGCCTGTTGGATCACAAATTCAGAGTTGGTGGCAAACATCGGCGTAGCCATCACATAGAAATACCAACCGACTAATATTGTTGGTAAAAAAACGAACGTCGCAAGGCGTGTGGCCAACAGGGCAAGCTTGCGGCGGCGGCGTTTTGCCAGATCACGCTGAATGCGCATGATTTCACCGGCGCGGCGATCTGCGGGCGTTGCCATTTCCGTCGATGGCAGATTTTGGCCATGTTGCACCGTTTGTGGTAGCTGGATTTGCCCAAGCACCTTTTGGCCTTGCTGTGGTTGGGCAACTGCAGTGCTACCTTCGGGCGTCACGAGCTCTAAGATCGCATTCCGCTGGAAAGGATCGACACCGATGCCACGCAACTGACGTACAGCATCGAAGTCAGACGTCACGGCAAGTCCGTTTTTCTGGGCAACCCGGCGCGCCATGCGCAATTGGCGACCAGTTAGGCCTTCCTTGCGGATATCATCTAGCGATACCTCCGCTGACACTTGTGCAGGGCTCGCGAGATTGGCATTTACCGCAGGCGCCGCCGTGTCAGCCGGTGGCCCGCTCTGCGGCGTTGCCGGAGAAGCAGGTTTAGCATCACCATCATCTTGACGGATGCGGAATTTTCTAGCCTTGGGTTTCGTAGTCATACATCTGTTTCGCTTCTTCCAAGGTATCAAACATTTGAAAATGACCATCGCGCAGAACTGCAGCAGAGCGGGCGAACCGCTCCAATGTGGCTGCTTGGTGTGAAACGATGATCACAGTGGTACTGTCGAGGCGCTCGCGTAAAATATCACCAGCTTTGCGGTTAAATTCAACGTCCGTCGTTTGTGGCATGCCTTCATCAATCAGGTACATATCAAAATCAAGCGCCAACATCAGTGAGAATGTAAATCGGGACCGCATACCTTGGCTGTACGTGCCGATAGGCAGGTCAAAATATTCCTGGATGTCGCAAAGCCAGCGGCAAAACGATTCCACGTAATCTGGATCAAGCCTATACAGGCGCGCAATATAGCGGCTATTTTCTTTTGCCGTATGTTTGCCAACAACGCCGCCCATGAATCCTAACGGGAATGAAATCTTGCAGCCCCGGTGAATTTGGCCTTCGTCAGGTTTTTCCAAACCCGCCATCATATTGATAAGTGTGGTTTTTCCGGTGCCGTTTGGGGCGAGGATACCCAACGAATTTCCCAATTCCACGCGAAAAGAGGCCCTGTCAAGGATCACTTTGCGTTGCGTTCCGGTCCAGAACGACTTGGAAACATTCGTAAATTCTAACATTTGCCTGCGTCAATTTCCCTTTTAGGGCTTCGTCAGTGTTGACGATATAGGTTAACATCCCTCCATAGGGGTGCCCTTTTTCTTTCTTATGTGCCGATTAAGTCCATAAATACAGGAGAATTTATTATCTTGAGCGACTTCAATACCAAGTGTGACCGTTCAAGCTGCGTTCCGCTCCGACAGCAGCACATCAATTTGTGCGCGTAACTCTGGCAAGACATCATTCTCAAAGATAGGATTCTTACGAAGCCAGCCAGAGTTTCGCCAAGACGGATGTGGCAGTACAAACGTACCGTCAGGAAAGCTGCGCCAGTCCCCTATGATCTGTGATAGCGGGCCTTTGCGCCCCAAATGACGGGCAATTGCGTATTGGCCAATGATGATGCGTAATCGTGGCGGGCCAATGTGTGCGAGGACCAGTTCGTGCCACGTGTCCCAGCAAATTGGCGGCGGTGGCAGGTCAGCGCCCTTGGCGTCATATCCGGGAAAACAGAACGCGGTTGGCACAAACGAAACAAAAGTTGTGTCGTAAAAAGTGTCTGAGCTCAGCCCCAGCCAGTTACGTAGTCGATCACCAGAGCGATCATCAAACGGCTTGCCCGAGCGTTGAACGCGCATCCCCGGTGCTTGGCCTGCGATCAGGATTGGTGTGTTTTTGCTAAACCATGCGACAGGGCGTGGGGCATGTTCAGTTTTAGTCATTGCAAAACGCGTGGTACAAATGCGGCAGGCTGAAATGTCTTTGGTGATGTCTGACACCTTTGGTCCTTCGTGTATGATTTGTGCAAGGGTAGGGGCTGTCCCTTGTCGCGGCAAGCGCATCAGACTACCTCACGGTCAGGATTGACGAAGGACCAAGCGATGACTGATCTTGATACTGCGCATGCTGCCATGAATGCTGCCCCTGATGATGACGCGCAACGCCTGCGTTTCTACGAACGGCTTGCTGATACCGAATTGTTCCTCTTGCTGGCGGAAGAGCCTGTAGGTGATCAGGTTTCCCCTGAGATTTTCGATATTGCCGATGGTCGCTTTGCTTTGGTTTTTGATCGTGAGGAACGGCTGGCCGAATTTGTAGGCCGCACGGTGCCTTACGCTGGAATCGCTGGGCGCAGTCTGGTGCGTATGTTGACTGGACAAGGTGTGGGTCTTGGGCTGAACTTGCAGGTTGCTCCGTCTGAAATGTTGGTTCCTGCGGAGGCCGTAGATTGGCTGGCAACGACACTTGAGAACAGTCCAGAAGAGGCAGAAGCCCGCCTGACGGAGGTTTCTGCGCCGGGTGGTCTGCCAGAGGCTGTCGTGACAGGATTAGACCGAAAACTAGCGATTGCTGCTGGCCTTGCACGGTTCGCGTATCTCGCAGCGGCGGTTTATGATGACGGGTCGCGCGGGCATGTTCTGGCGTTTGTGGATGCGGTGCCGGGCGCAGAATCTGCCTTGGCAAAAGCAGCAGGCGAAGCGCTGACGTTTTCAGGGATTGAGGCTGGCACAATGGACGTCTTATTCGTGAAGGCCACTGATCAGTTGGCAGGTCATTTGGCAAAGGTGGGGTTGCGTTTTGATTTGCCTGAACTTGCGGCGGCGCATGTGCCGGGTGCGCCGGGCATGGACCCTGCAAAGCCACCACGTTTGTGATTATGCCAATTTTGATCGAAAATTTCGTATAGGTGTAAGTGGGATAATTTGCCATGCGCAGACTATGATACCCACGTGATCGTCACAAAAAATCATATGTTTTCGATCACGATTTTTCGCGAAAAATCGGCGTTAGTAACCCGTGTTGCGATCCACAACATTCATCATCGGCTCTCCGTTTTCGCACCGCTGTATATTTGCTGCGATTTCAATTGCTGCGGTATCCGGACGTGTCTCTGCCGCTATATGCGGCGTTACGGTGACATTGGGGTGTGCCCAAAACGGATGCTCCTTTGGCAAAGGCTCAACGCGGAACACATCCAATGTGGCATGCGCGACTTGGCCACTGTCGAGAGCCGCCAATAGGGCCATGTCATCAATCAATGGGCCACGACCGGGGTTGATAATAAACGCACCTTTGGCCAACAAAGCGAGTGTTTCAGCATTCATAGTATCTGTGGTTTCAGCTGTGTCAGGTAACAATAGAACAACAATTTCTGCGCCACTTAGCGCCTCAGTCAGCCCTGCGTCGCCTGATAAACACGTAATACCGTCAATCGTTTTTTGTGAGCGGCTCCATCCCGTCACGTTAAAGCCAAGCGCAGCTAAAGTTTGTGCACAAGCTGCTCCAAGGGCGCCAAGGCCCAAGACCGTCACGCGCCGCTCACTTGCGAGGGGTGGCACCGTCTGGTCCCATGATCCGTCTTGGGTTAGGATATGGCGATCCATGCCCAGATGATGTCGCAAAGCATGTCCCGCCACCCATTCGACCATCCCTTGGGTCAAACCGGGGTTCACCATCCTTGTCAGTGGCTGGGTCAGGGTTTCATTTGTCACAATACTTTCGACACCTGCCCACAGGCTCAGAACTGCTTTTGCCCGGGCATATGGCGTAAAATCGTAAAGGCCATCGTGCGGAGCATAGATGATATAGTCAACAGCAGCGGGGGCATGATCGCAGGCCAAAACAACGTCTAACCCTGCTGCCAGAAACGCTGTTTCTAAGTTGACTTTGTAGTCGGGCCATAGCCCGTCACGCGCGGCAAAAAGGACATTTAATGCCATCAGCGTGGCTTATGTACATGCGCGCTTTGGACCATGCCAAATGCAATTAGCAAAACAATCATCGCAGAGCCTCCGTAGCTAACAAGTGGTAGTGGCACACCTACAACCGGGGCAAGGCCCGTTACCATGGCGATATTCACCGAAAAGAATAAAAAGAAAGTCATCGCGACGCCAAGGGTCAAAAGGGCGGCAAACCGGTCCCTGTTGGTGATGGCAGAGGCGACGCAAAATATCACGATCAAAACATAGAGAAAGAGCAGAGATGTGGCGCCCACAAAGCCGAATTCCTCAGCTAAAGTGGTAAAGATAAAGTCGGTGTGTTTTTCTGGGAGAAAGTTCAATCGACTTTGCGTCCCTTGCATAAACCCACGCCCAGTCCATCCACCAGACCCCAGCGCAATCTTTGCTTGCGTAATGTGGTAACCTGCACCCAGAGGGTCATTTGACGGGTCTATGAAGGTATCAATGCGGCGGTACTGGTAATCTTTGAGGATTTGCCAAGGTGTCCCCTTGGTTTCAAGAACAGCGACGACTGTAGCCACCGCAGCCGCAATCACAGTCGCAAAGTACGCCCAATGCACACCAGCCACAAACATGACGGCAGCCCCGCCCATGAGTAACAGGATCGATGTCCCAAGATCCGGTTGGGTCAGCACAAAATAGGTGGGCAAGAGGATGATCAAAACTGGCACCAGAACCCAGAAAGGCCGTGATGTTTTGTTCGTTGGCAGCCAATCATAATAGGCAGCTAATAACATAACGAGCGTGATTTTCATCAGCTCGGATGGTTGCAAATCCATTGGCCCAAGATCAAGCCAGCGTTGCGCTCCGTTTCGTTCGACACCGACAAATTCAACAGCAACGAGTAACAATAGTGATATTCCGTAGGCCAAGCCTGCCATGTTCCGCCAAAACCAAATCGGAACCATCGCGATGACAAGCATCATTGCCATGCCCAGCCCAAAGCGTTTCACTTGAGGTTCCATCCAAGGGGTGGCTGATCCCCCGGCGACTGAAAATAGCATGATGAAGCCTGCACAAGATACGGCTGTTATCAAAACAATGACTGGCCAGTTCAAGTACATCAGCTTGCGAAAGCCTGTGGGGACATATTTGGCGTTATACTCAAGATAGCTCACGCTCGGTCACCTGATGCGCGTGTTGTGACGGCCGATAGCTTTTCAGAAATACGGGCCTGTTGATCAGCGATCCGATCACGCACATTTGAAGGATACGCTGACAGAGGCGGTGTGCCACCATACAATGCTTGCAACGTAATATCGCGCCCAATTGGGGCCGCAGCGGTTGATCCACCACCGCCATGTTCGACAATAACTGCTACCGCAAAGCGAGGGTTTTCAACGGGCGCGTAATTCACAAACAACGCGTGATCACGCCTCTCCCACGGTAGATCAGCATTGCGGGTCACACCGCGTGCGCGTTCTTCAGCAGTAATCCGACGGACCTGCGACGTGCCTGTTTTCCCCGCCATATGGTTTTCAGACGCGACAATCCGTGACCGATATCCAGTGCCACGCGAATGGTTCGACACGGCGTCCATCGCAGCCCGCACACGGCGCAGCAGGTTCTCATTCACACCAATTGGGGCACCGGCACCAGAAGCAGTTTCGACTCCACCAATTGCCTTGATAAGACGCGGCTGAACTGCCCGCCCCGTTGCCAGACGCGCCGTCATAATGGCCAGTTGCAATGGCGAGGACAGCACATAACCCTGACCAATTGAGGCGTTGACCGTATCGCCGATCCGCCAATCTTCGCCGCGCACACGGGCCTTCCATTCTTTGTCGGGCGCGAGGCCGGAAGCGACCGCTGACACGGGCAAATCATGTTTGGTGCCAAGACCAAAACGACGTGCCATTTCGGCAATCTTATCAATACCAACCCGTTGGCAGATTTCATAATAATAGCAATCGCAGGATTGCTTAAGGCTTTCGTGCAGGTTCATATTCCCATGACCGCCACGTTTCCAGCAATGGAAGCGTGTGCCGAAAATCTCAACAAATCCACGACAATTCACGGTTTCCTCGGCGCTGATGACACCATCTTCTAGGGCAGCCATCGCAGTGATCATCTTAAATGTTGATCCGGGTGGGTATGTCCCTTGGACAGCTTTTGCAGCTAGCGGACGGTATTTGTTCTCGTTCAGATCGGTCCAGTCTTTGACTGAAATACCGCGCACAAACAGGTTGGGATCAAACGTTGGGGCGGAGGCAATTGCGCGCAAATCCCCGTCTTTCAGGTCGATAATGACGGCGCCAGCACTTTCGCCATCCAAACGTGCCTGAACATAGCTTTGGAGTTCTGCGTCGATGGTCAGCTGCACGTCTTTGCCCGAAATGCCCTGCTGTCGGTCAAGTTCGCGCATGACCCGGCCAATTGCGTTTACCTCAATCCGTTTTGTGCCAGCAGAACCACGCAAGGTGTGCTCCATTTTGTTCTCAACACCGGTTTTTCCGATTTGAAACTTTGGGATCTGCAAAAGTGGGTCCTGATCGTCAATCTTGCTCAGATCATAGTCACTGACAGGTCCGACATAACCGGTGACATGGCCCAATTCTGCGCCCCAAGGATAAACGCGACTTAGGCCAACTTCGGCAGTAATGCCGGGCAGGGCAGGGGCGTTAATGTTGATCTTCGCCATATCCTCCCACGTCAATCGATCTGCGATTGTTACAGGGACAAAAGGTGAGCGGCGTGCAATCTCTTCCTTTGCCTTAGCAAGCTTGTCTTCTGGAATGTCTACGATCTGCAGCAGCTTTGCTAAAACATCATCCACGTCGCCTGCGTCTTCTTTGACCATCACAACGCGGTAGTTCTGCTCATTATCCGCCAAGGATTTTCCTTTGCGATCAAATACTAAGCCGCGTGCGGGGGGGATAAGCCGAATGTTGATCCGGTTTTCTTCTGCTAATAGTCGGAACTGGTCAGCTTGTTCGACCTGCATCGATTGCAACCTGATGCCTAAGGCCGCAACAACAGACATCTGGACGCCACCCATCAGCATGGCACGGCGGCTCATCTTACGGGTGGAACGGCCACCATCTTTTGCTGGTTTCTTCATATGCGATGTCCGAGGCTATCGGTTTGTCCGGGTGCGGGGCGCGCGACCCCAAATATAAAGTGGGCGATCACGACAACCAATGGGTATATTGCGATTGTCATCGCCATTTGTATCAAGGTCAAACCCAAAGGCGGTTGTGGCGTCATCACAATCGTGAGGGCTACCCTGTAGACGAGCGTGATCACCGCGACTCCAGCGGCAACCGACCCCCATTCGAGCATCAACGGGACGTTGCGAATATGTCGGGCACGGGTACGAAAAATCTCGGTCATGATTACCATCAGGCCCGTCCACAGACCGGGGGGGCGTTGAAACAAGAAATCTGCGAGTAAGAATAACGCCGCAACTAGGAACACCGGTGCAAAGTCTGGCCTGCGGGCCGTCCAAGCAAGGGCAACCGTAAGCATCAGGTCAGGTGCTGCCCAATTATCGGGGCGGGTATCGAGCGGTAATAATTGGATAAAGATGATTGCAATCATCACAAACGTGAAGACCGCGCGGCCTGTCCAAACCTGCATTGTAGGGTTCTCAGCCATCGGTCGCATCCGTTATGACGTCGACGGCCTTTGTAGTGGCGGGGGCCAGTAGGCCGCCGGGGTCCGTGATTATCTCATGCCCTTGGGCCCGCAGGACACGCAAAAATTTGAGCCGCTCATAATCGGCTGACAAGCGCACGCGCAGCCGCCCGTCAGTTCCACGAGCAACCTGACCCACCTGCAAATCGGGCGGGAACACACCCCCATCGCCCGACGTCACGACCAGATCACCGGGGCGCACCACATCGGCGTCATCCAAAAACTCGATCGGGGGATTCAATGTATTGTCGCCAGCGAGAATCGCACGCTGGCCTGACGGCTGCACGGTCACAGGAATCCGGCTTGAGGTATCCGTCAGTAAAATAACCCGGCTGATTTCTTGACCGACGCCAGAAATACGACCCACAAGGCCGATGCCGTCCATTGTTGCCCAACCATCCAAAATCCCATCGCGTGCACCGACATTCACAAGGACAGATTGACGAAATGGGGACCCCGAATCCGTCATCACGACACCAGTCACAAACGTTAACTGGGGATCAAGGCGGACGTTATTTAGACCCAACAGTTTCGCGTTTTCTTGCTGGAGCTGTGCTGCTGCTTCTTTCCACGCCTTCATTTGCTGCAATTCACGTCGCAAATCATCGTTTTGAGCTGCAAGCTGTTGATAACTCTGGAAATCTTGAGCAAGGTTAACAAGGCCAGTGACAGGGACCAAGGCCCACTCGAATGATGGTACAACGCGATCAATCACAGCTGCACGAAACCTTTCAACACGGGGGCTGTCGATCCGCCAGATAAGGAATAGACCAAGCAGCGCAAGCACCAACAAGCCCACGAACAATCGGCGCAATGGTGTTACATAGTCTTCTGATTGTCTGTCGCGTGCCACGGGACTCACTTACTCTGGTCGAAAAATAGTGCCCGACCTCAACGAATGGCCGGATTAGCTGTCGTAATCTATGACATGCCGCAGCTGTTTTTCATACTCCAACGCTTTACCAGTGCCCATCGCGACACAATTTAGCGATTCATCAGCGACTGATATTGCGAGACCAGTCTGTTCGCGCAATGCGAGGTCAAGCTGACCCAACAAAGCACCACCACCGGTGAGCATCACACCGCGATCCACAATATCGGCTGCCAAATCTGGTGGGGTGGCTTCCAAGGCGGTCATCACAGCTTCGCAAATCTGCTGAACCGGCTCCGCCAACGCCTCAGCGACCTGAGCCTGAGAAATCTCAGTCTCCTTTGGGACACCATTCAAAAGGTCACGACCACGGATCATCATCGAAGATCCACGACCATCGTCCGGCATCCGGGCGGTTCCAATAGATGTCTTGATCCGCTCAGCCGTAGATTCACCGATCAGCAGGTTATGTTGACGGCGCAGGTAATTAATGATCGCTTCATCCATGCGATCACCCCCTACACGCACAGAGCGCGCGTAAACGATATCTCCGAGCGAAAGCACAGCCACTTCAGTTGTCCCGCCACCAATATCAACGACCATATTTCCGGTCGGATCGGTGATCGGCATACCTGCGC
The DNA here is from genome assembly GCA_028822885.1 of Yoonia sp. Classification (GTDB taxonomy): domain Bacteria; phylum Pseudomonadota; class Alphaproteobacteria; order Rhodobacterales; family Rhodobacteraceae; genus Yoonia. The sequence continues at coordinate 11,284 of JAPKCP010000068.1, forward strand.
CAATGGCGGCAGCAATCGGTTCTGCGATCAAACCAGCGCGACGCGCACCAGCGGACAGAACAGATTGGCGGATGGCGCGTTTTTCAACAGGGGTTGCACCGTGCGGCACGCAAACAATTATTTTGGGCTTAAAGAATGTTGTGCGTTTTGCAACTTTGCGGATAAAATGTTTGATCATTTCTTCGGCGGTATCAAAGTCGGCAATCACACCGTCACGCATCGGGCGAATGGCTTCGATTGACCCGGGCGTGCGGCCCAGCATCAACTTCGCGTCTTCGCCGACGGCGAGAACTTTCTTCACACCATCTTTAACGTGGTAGGCAACGACGGATGGCTCCGAAAGGATGATCCCTTTGCCCCGAACGTAGACAAGCGTATTCGCTGTCCCAAGGTCGATCGCCATATCTGACGAAAAAAGACTACCCCAAAATGCCATAACGTTGGCCTTTCCATCGTATAAATGTGTGCTGCGACCACGACTCTCCATGGGTCAGGCCTTAGGCCTTATAGAGCCAGTATCTGAGGGAAGAAACCCCTTGATTTCAGGGTTTCAGCGCGTTTTTGCTGGTTACACTTTTGCGATGTGGAGTGAGTGATCTTAAATGAAAGATAGCCGAAAATTGATAATTTCGAACATACAAGCGTTTGGTGGGCTGTTGATGAAGCTCTTCTGCTTGCAGCGAGGGTATTTCTGACCGAAAGGAGCGAGGGCGCGGGAAGTGTAGTTTCCGCGCCTTCGCAAGCATTAACTATCTTTGTAGCTGAAGCCTTTGATGTCTTCACCGGGGGCCGATCTTTGACGCCGGACCAACAGACGGTTCAATGCGTTGATGTAGGCCTTTGCGCTTGCCACAACTGTGTCCGTGTCAGCAGATGTGCCCGTCGCAATGCGCCCATCCTCTTCCACCCGTACAGAAACTGTGGCCTGCGCATCGGTGCCTTCCGTAACGGCATTCACTTGATACAACTGCAAGCGTGCAGAATGGTCGAAAAGCGCTTTGACTGCGTTAAAGGTCGCATCCACAGGACCATCGCCAGTCGCGGTGGTCTCGCT
>JAPKCP010000069.1 GCA_028822885.1 Yoonia sp.
ACGCAGTGTCAGCTTTTCACGGGTGATTTCAGCTGCAATGTTGCGCATCGGCAGGTCAGCGATCTGATCTTCCGGGTAAAGCCACGGTCCCTCAGGCAATTGTTCTGCGAGCCATGTTTTCAGCGTCATCGTGCCATGGCCACGTTCTGCGGAAATCATGAATGTCTCAGTAAAATCATACCGTTCGTTCATTTCGCTGGTCAGCGCCAAAAGCGCCTCAGTCTTGACCTTGTCGATTTTATTGATCGCAAGGGCAACTTTGCCCTTACCGGTGTGTTCGTCAAGCGATGCAAGAATCGCCTTCACACCCTCGGTAATGCCCCGGTGTGCTTCGATCATTAGCACAACGATATCTGCGTCCCCGGCCCCGCCCCAAGCGGCTGCCACCATCGCGCGGTCCAAACGGCGGCGCGGCTTAAACAAGCCCGGCGTATCGACGAACACAATTTGGGATCTGTCATAGATCGCGATGCCCCGGATACGTGCCCGAGTCGTCTGCACTTTGTGCGTCACGATTGAGACTTTGGCCCCAACCATGCGGTTCAAGAGCGTAGACTTGCCAGCATTTGGTTCCCCGATAAGGGCCACAAATCCGGATTTGGTTGGCCCCGTTTGTAAAGGCTGTGTCATGGGTCGACTTTCTGCAAAAGGGCGGTCGCGGCGGCCTGTTCGGCTTGGCGTTTTGATCCAGCGGTGGCATTCTCGGCTGGGCCAGAGGATAGGCGGGCTTGGATCGTAAAGATAGGTTGATGGTCGGGGCCAGTACGGGCCACTTCGACATAATCGGGTGGCGGTTCACCGCGTGCCTGCGCCCATTCCTGAAGCGCTGTTTTAGCATCACGCGCGTCATCAGCCACATTATGGATGCGCTTGCCCCACTGCGTCACGACCATCGCTTGTGCGGCCTTAAACCCTGCGTCAAGGAACACCGCAGCAATCACAGCTTCCATAGCATCAGCGAGCAATGCTTCTTTGCGGCGGCCACCTGATTTCATCTCAGAGCGGCCCAACTTTAGCACGGCCCCTACATCAATCTGACGGGCCACGTCCGCACAGGTTTCGCGCCGAACCATCGCGTTGTAGCGCGGCGCAAGCAACCCTTCGGCGGCCCCCGGATCAGCCTTTAGCAGCGCATCCGACATCACAAGGCCCAACACACGGTCGCCCAAAAATTCGAGCCGCTGATTATCGTCCCGGTTCACTGACATCATCGAAGAATGCGTCACCGCGCGGATTAGCAATGACGGATCAGCAAATTCATGCCCGATCCGCTTTGCAAATGCAGACAGTTCTGCGGAAAGCTTCATTCAACCGCCTTAAAGAAACGGTCGCTGCGCCATGTCCAAAATGCCAACATAGAGCGGCCCGCAGACGAGAACATCACCCGGTCAGCCCGGCCGACAATATCTTCACGCGGCACAAAGCCAACACCACGGGCCTCTTGAGCCACACGACTATCGGTTGAGTTATCGCGGTTATCACCCATAAAGAAGAAATGATCCGCAGGCACAGTAAAGACGCCTGTGTTGTCAGAAAATTGATCATTAATGTTGAGAATCGCGTGACGCTTGCCACCCGGCAATGTCTCATACTGGCGGGATTTTTCGCAAACAGCACCTTGACCAACAGCCCCGTTTTCGCACCGTGGGCGCAGACCTTGTGGCCCTTGGTATTCCATAATTTCCGTGAACAAACCGCCATCTTCTATCAGAACGGCTTGGTCGTTGATCTGCAAAACACCCTCAATCATCTGGATGCGGTCGCCTGGCAAACCAATCAATCGCTTGATGAAATCGCGACCCGTCACGGGGTGACGGAAGACCACGACATCGCCGCGCTCTGGCTCAGACCCAAGAAATCTATCGTTACTGCCTTCAAACACGCCACAGAAGTCGTCGGCACCAATATCAATCCCAACCGCAGGCACGCGAATGGATGGGCAGGATGCATAGGAATAGCCATACGCCATCTTGTTCACGAACAGGAAATCACCAATCAGCAGCGTTTCTTTCATTGACCCTGATGGGATCCAAAACGGCTGGAAAAAGATAGTCCGAAACAGCCCAGCAATCAGCAAAGCATAGACAACCGTCTTGACGGTTTCTTTGATACTGGCGAGGAATCCTACATTTTCGGACATGGGGGGTGATCCTTTGATTGGTTGCAAGGCTACATGCGTCTGGGATCAGGCCAAGTCAAGCGATGGGAACAGGGAACGGGCGGAAAACGGCGTTCATTTCAAAGGGGATTAGCCTCAATCACCACAAACGCCTGCGCCCAAGGGTGATCATCAGTCAATGTGACGTGGATAGTCGCCGCATGGCCGGGCGGCGTCATCTGGTCCAAACGGTCCTTGGCCCAGCCAGTAACGTGCATCACAGGTTGGCCTGTGCGCAGATTAGTGACCGACATATCTTTCCACGAAATCCCCATTGCAAGGCCAGTACCCAGCGCCTTTGAACACGCCTCTTTTGCGGCCCAGCGTTTGGCGTAGGTTCCTGCAATGTCTTTTCGCCGTTCCGCCCTACCCTGTTCAACGTCAGTGAAAACCCGATTCTTGAACCTGTCACCAAAGCGGTCCAGCGTCCCTTGAATCCGTTCAATATTCGCAAGATCAGTCCCAATCCCCAGGATCATCGGGTGTCATCCAGCACAACTGCGTCTATTTTCCCAGTGGCTTGGTTCAGGGTGAACGACAACAAACCAGTTGGAAAGCCCCCACTTGCTGGGTCATAGCGGCTAACAGGGACCTCAAAAATGAGGCCAACATTCGGGTCATATTTTGTCGAAAGCGCGTTCCATCTGATTCCACTGAACCCAACTTTATCGCCAGATCCAATCGTTTTGCATTGTCGTCCACCGACTTCATCAAAGGGTGGGGATAAAACTAACAGGTGCATCGCAGCGGCAGCAGGTTCAAGCGTGTCTAGAACCGCAAGCCGCACCGCACCCTCACCGAACGTCTTGGTGTGATCATCCCAAGGCTCCATGATCGACTGCGCACCAGCTTGCCAATCGCACTCACTGACGGTTTGGGCAACGGCAGGCGAAGCCATGCTTAACACGAACGGCAGTGCCAAAAGGAATTTCATCATTATTCTCCGCAAAATCATTCGCAAGAAGAGCCTAGCTGGCTGGCACTTCAAGGTCGATCACCATAATGCCATCGCCACCACCGCACAGTGCAACCAATCGCCCACCAAGCGCTTGATGATCTGGGTTCGCAGCATAGATATTCAACGCCGCCTCATCCGCAAAGATACAGATAAAGCCGTAAGGATGGTCCGGCGTTTTTGCCTCAAAATCCCGATTTGGGCCGTGGCTGAAGGACAAAAAACCTTCAATTTCAAGGGCAGATAAACCCTGCATCACAAGAGCCAGTTCGGCAGCATCATGATTTTCGCGTAGGGATAGCATAACAATATGTTGGATCATGTGAGCCTCGTTGTTAATATTTTGAGGCCCGCAAGCCCAAACAGAACGCCAAATGCGGTTTCAAACAACCGCCGCGCTTTTTGATAGCCGCGCACGAAACTACCTTGCGAAAACAAAAATCCGTACCCCCAGAACACGACACAGTAAGCAACGACAGATATGTTATAATGAAGCCCGTGCTCGCGGATCCCGCTGTGCCTGCAATGGCCAGTGTCGCTGGACCCGGTCATGCCCGCGCGGTATCCATAATGTGACGCATTTCAGCAATCGCAGGGCCAAGACCGCTAAAGATTGCCTCGCCAATGATGAAATGACCGATGTTCAGCTCAACCACCTCAGGCAACAACGCGACCGGTGTCACATTATCAAACGACAGACCGTGGCCCGCGTGAACCTCTAGCCCCAGACTATGCGCATAGGTTGCCATCGCCGCGAGCTTGGCCAACTCAGCGTCGCGTTCATCAAACCGACCCTCATCGTGCAGATCGCAGTACAGACCACAGTGCAACTCAACAATGTCCGCACCACACCGCGCTGACGCTTCAACCTGTTTTGCATCCGGGCCAATGAACATCGAAACCCGCGTACCTGCGTCTTTGAACGGGGCGATGTAGGCGGTCAAACGGGTCTCGTCGCCTGCAACATCCAAGCCGCCCTCAGTTGTGCGTTCTTCGCGGCGTTCTGGGACCAAACACACGGCATGTGGCTTTGTGGCAAGGGCGATACCCTGCATCTCAGCAGTGGCGGCCATCTCAAAGTTCAGTGGAATATCAATCGCCTGAATGAGTGCAGCCATGTCAGCGTCACGAATATGGCGGCGATCTTCACGCAAGTGGGCGGTAATTCCGTCAGCACCAGCCTTTTGCGCCATCACAGCCGCACGCACCGGATCAGGACCAGCCCCGCCGCGTGCATTCCGCACAGTCGCCACATGGTCAATATTCACACCAAGTCGGAGTTTTGAGCCAGTCATATGCGTGGGTCCTTTGTCATCGTTCGTCGTTGATCTAGCTCGACGTTGGGCCGCCGTCACCGTTTTGCCCAGTTTTCTTTTGTAACGATGCCAATTTAGTTCGCAGCGCCTTTTGGCGGTTTTTCTGGTAGGCTGAAATCAAAGGCACCGACAAATAATAACAGAAGGTCGCAGTAACGATGCCCGGAATGACCCCACCGATCATGTAGGGGTAGAACACTTCATAGTAGAAAATCTCGAGGCCGTGCCAATCGGCTATTTCAATCGTGAACATCGCTACAAAATTATGCCAAAGATCACCAAATGCCGCACCAAACTTCGCACCAAGCGAGGCGTCAACATCCTCCACCGGGCGGGTGCCAAGTAACCAATGTCCGGTGCCAAGAGCTGCGACAGCAATAGGCACATAGGTCAACGGATTGCCAAAGAAGGTGCCCATTAACGCCGCAAGAACATTGCCACGCATCGACCGCGCAAGCAGGAACGCGACTAGAAAATGTAGGCTGTAGAATGGCGTGAAAGACGTGAAAACGCCGGCCCAAATGCCCCGTGATATTTTCTCCGGCGTATCTGGTAGACGGCGAACGCGGTGCTTGACGTATTGGGCCGCACGCGACCAACCGCCGCGCGGATAGATAAAGTCGACAACAACTTGCCAGATTGGTCGCCTATCCCTGCGTTTAAAAACCACCGACTATCCTCTCAAGTCCCGGTCCGACCAGCACTTGCCAAGCTCGGATCGCGGTGTCTACCAATTGATGACACGTTGCTGTCCGCCTCAAGCGCCGTCTGAACCCGATGAAAGTGCTGCACGTCACGCACATCAATATCCATCATAAGGCGAAAATAATCTGGCTTCCTTTCAATAAATCTCAGATCTGAGATATTTGCAGTCTGTTCGCCAATTAAAGTACAAATCCGGCCAAGCACACCCGCGTCATTGGTGATCGTCAAATCAAGCGTGACAGCGTTGACCGCATCATGCACGCCATCCTGCCAACGCAGATCAATCCATCGCTCTGGCTGATCTTCAAAATGAATGAGCGCATTACAGTCCATCGAATGAACGATCACACCTTCACCGCGGTGGGTAATTCCGACGATCCGCTCACCTGGAACCGGCTGACAGCACCGCGCACGTTGGTGTTTCTGGTTCGGCGAAAGACCAACGACAGCACGGTTTGGCGCGATCTTGTCGCCTTCTTTTTCCGTCAATTCGGGGTAAATCGCGGCGACAACATAGCGCCCAGTTATCTCAGCGCTGCCAAGTTGCGCCAGCATCTCGTCTACGCTTTCGATCGCAAGCGCCTTAGCTGCCGTGCTGAGCGCCTTATCGGTCGATTTTTTACCGACGTGTTCAAACGCAACCCGCGCGAGCTCTCGGCCCAGCTTTACAAATCGGTCCCGGTCTTCTTCCTTGAGCGACCGCCGGATTGCTGTCTTTGCCCGACCGGTCACGGCAATATCAATCCACGTCGCCTGTGGAGTCTGCCCTTCGGCTGTCATCGCCTCAACGGATTGGCCATTCTTGAGGCGGGTCCAAAGCGGCACGCGCAAACCATCAACTCTCGCCCCAACAATCGCAGACCCAATCCGGGTATGGATCGCATAAGCAAAATCAATCGGCGTCGCGCCACGCGGGAGTTTGATGACATCGCCCTTGGGCGTAAAGCAGAACACTTGGTCCTGATACATCTCAAGCTTCACAGCCTCGAGAAATTCTTCGTGACCCTGCTCTTTATCAAGCCGTTCTGTCAGCTGGTTAATCCACTGCACAGGATCAACGGCGAACCTGTTTTCGACCCGTTCACCATTGCGGTATGACCAATGAGCAGCAACGCCAGTCTCTGCAACTTCATGCATTTCACGGGTCCTGATCTGGACTTCAACGCGCTTGCCGTCACGGCCAGACACCGTCGTATGAATTGACCGATACCCGTTTGATTTCGGCTGACTAATGTAATCTTTAAAACGACCGGGCACTGCGCGCCACCGTTGGTGAATAACGCCCAAAACACGGTAACAATCTGCTTCGGTCGCAGTCAAAATGCGGAACCCATAGATATCCGACAGCCGAGAAAAGCTCAGCTCCTTCTCCTGCATCTTGCGCCAAATCGAATAGGGTTTTTTCGCGCGGCCCATAACCTCTGCAAAGATTCCGGCCTTATCAAGTTCGACCCGCATGTCTGCTGTAATCTTTTGAACAACGTCACCCGTTTCGCGCTCTAGCGTAATGTAGCGACGGATGATCGAATTGCGGCCCTCGGGGTTGAGAACACGGAACGCGAGGTCCTCAAGTTCTTCGCGCATCCATTGCATGCCCATGCGACCTGCAAGCGGGGCAAAGATTTCCATGGTTTCGCGGGCTTTTTGGCCTTGCTTGTCAGGGCGCATCGACTTGATCGTGCGCATGTTGTGCAGACGGTCGGCAAGTTTAACCAATGTCACCCGCAAATCGCGGGACGTGGCCATGAACAACTTGCGAAAGTTCTCAGCTTGCTTGGTTTCGCGGGAATTCAGCTGGAGATTCGTCAGCTTGGTGACGCCATCAACCAGCTCAGCAATCTCACGCGTGAACCGTTTCTCGACCTCAGCAAAAGACGCCTTCGTGTCCTCAATCGTATCGTGCAACAATGCAGTCACAAGCGTCGCATCATCCATTTGCTGTTCAGCAAGGATGACAGTGACGGCAACAGGATGTGTAAAATACTTTTCGCCCGAATGGCGCAGCTGGCCCTCGTGCATCGCATCGCCGAACGCATAAGCGTCACGCAATAACTGTTCATTTGTGCGAGGGTTGTAGGCGCGGACAAGAGCGATCAGGTCGTCAGCAGTCGTCATCTCGTCCAGCGCCTTTGGTCGTGTCAGGCCTTTAGCGCTGACCCTGCGCTTCCATCAAGGCACGCAGCAGTTTCTCTTCAGACATATCGTCTTCGGCAGGTTTGTCGGTTTCGGCGCCCATGAGCAAGGACATGCTGTCCTCTTCCGGCTCATCAACTTCGATCTGTGTCTGGTTCGCTTCGATCATGCGCTCACGCAGATCAGCAGCTGTCTGTGTCTCATCTGCAATTTCGCGCAAGGATACGACAGGGTTTTTGTCGTTGTCACGGCTCACCGTGATCGGGGACCCTGCTGCAATTTCGCGGGCGCGGTGAGACGCCAGCATCACCAGTTCAAACCGGTTAGGGACCTTATCGACACAATCTTCTACGGTTACGCGAGCCATGAGCGCACTCCAATCAACGGGTGAATTCCTAGGAAACCCATCCTCTAGGCGGGTAATTGAGAATAGACAAGCAGATTCACGCGACGCCCAGCGGACAAACTGAGGCTTTTTCAGCCTCAGGTAGTGCATTCAGCATTTGACGTAGGGTTATCTGTAGAATCGGATGAATCCAGTCTGGGGCGACATCCATCATGGGAACCAAAACAAATGCCCTGTCCTGAAGCCTTGGATGCGGGACAATCAATTGATCAGGTGTCTGCTGGGTTTGCTGGGTCAAAGGCAGGTCACGCCAGTGCTGATGCACAGTCAGGTTAGGCAGAAAAGTATCACCAAAGGCAATTAAATCAATATCTAAGGTGCGTTGGCCCCACCGAATCTCCCGCGTGCGACCTGCCACATTCTCAATGTCGTGACATATCGATAGCACCTCAATTGGGCTTAAATTAGTCTCAAAGGCCGCCGCTGCATTCACAAAATCGGGACCAGCACCTGCTGGAAACGCCGGAGTCCGATACAGGCGACTCTTCCGTACAGGATGACCTATCCTTCGGGATAGGGTAGCACAGGCCAATTCAATAATTTCCCAAGGTTTTCCAAGGCTTGACGCTTGATTCGAACCAAATGCAACCACGACGGAGTGACATGACAATGGTGTATGATGGGCTTGCGAGACCACGCTTTTATCCTTAGTTTAAAAAGACAGCTTGCACCATATTTACCACTCACACTCACGGAACTTGCAAGCTTCGTACTTTAAAAGGAATTTTTCAAATGTTTTATCGTGACGAACGGCTTGCCCTCTTTATTGATGGGGCAAACTTATACGCAGCGGCTAAATCACTCGGCTTCGATATTGACTACAAATTGCTCCGCACGGAATTCATGCGGCGAGGTAAGATGTTGCGAGCCTTCTACTATACTGCGTTGCTTGAGAACGATGAGTACTCACCAATCCGTCCCTTGGTCGACTGGCTGCACTACAACGGCTATTCAATGGTGACCAAACCCGCCAAAGAATACACCGACAGTATGGGCCGTCGTAAGGTAAAAGGGAACATGGACATCGAACTTACAGTCGATGCGATGGAACTTGCACCGCACGTCGACCATGTTGTGCTGTTTTCAGGCGACGGGGACTTTCGCCCCCTAGTCGAATCACTGCAGCGCAAGGGTGTGCGGGTATCGGTTGTCTCAACAATTCGCAGCCAACCGCCAATGATCGCAGACGAACTGCGCCGCCAATGCGACAACTTCATCGAGCTTGATGAGTTGCGTGATGTCATTGGTCGCCCAACACGCGAACCGCGCGTCGAAACGGAAGCTGTCGAAACAACTGACGCTTAAGCTGTTTCGGTCTGCCAAAAAACTTAACTGCGCAGCCGTCAATTTGGCTGCGCAGTTCGCATTTGAACCACACCGCATGACCACAAAATATGGTGTGCGCCGCAGGCGCTCCTTTTGGTCACACCGCATCCTCTGGACGCCAGTGTCTTGACGGCTTACCTCTGGCATCAGCATTAAGCCGGAGACGACCATGACCAAGCCGCCCCTCACCCTTTATCTCGCCGCACCGCGCGGTTTTTGCGCTGGCGTCGACCGTGCAATCAAGATCGTTGAGCTCGCATTGGAAAAGTGGGGCGCACCTGTCTATGTGCGCCACGAAATCGTTCACAATAAATTTGTGGTCGACGGACTGCGCGACAAGGGCGCCGTTTTTATAGAAGAATTAACTGAGTGCCCCGATGATCGGCCTGTGATCTTTTCAGCTCACGGTGTCCCAAAGGCAGTCCCCGCAGCAGCCGCAAAACGTGAAATGATTTACGTCGACGCCACCTGCCCGCTTGTGTCCAAAGTCCACATTGAGGCCCAGCGCCACGCCGACAATGGCTTACAGATGATCATGATCGGCCACGAAGGACATCCCGAAACAATTGGCACAATGGGCCAGTTGCCTGACGGCGAAGTTTTGTTGGTTGAGACCGTCGCAGACGTGGCAACGGTGGCCCCGCGTGATCCTGCAAAACTTGCATTTGTGACCCAAACGACCCTGTCGGTGGATGACACCAAAGATATCGTAGCCGCCCTGAACGTTCGGTTCCCCGCAATCATCGGCCCGCACAAAGAAGACATCTGCTACGCCACGACCAACCGCCAAGAAGCCGTCAAAGCAATGGCACCCAAGTGTGACGCAATGCTTGTTGTTGGCGCGCCCAATTCGTCAAACTCTAGACGCTTGGTTGAAGTTGGTGCCCGCGCAGGCTGCGATTATGCCCAACTGGTGCAACGTGCCGCTGACATTGATTGGCGCGCCTTGGACGGGATCACATCAATGGGCATCACAGCGGGCGCATCCGCCCCTGAAGTCCTGATCAACGAGGTGATTGATGCCTTTAAAGACCGGTTTGATGTGACTGTCGAAATGGTCGAAACGGCCGTTGAAAATGTTGAATTTAAGGTGCCCCGCGTTTTGCGTGAAACTGCCTAACATTTGCGTTGATTGTGTTTGATCTTGTCGGAGCCTCCGGCGGGGATTTGGAAAGAACCAAAGACGCCCGGGCAGTATTCTAGACATCACAGTGAGTGCGTTGGCGAAGGAAAGACATCCAAGATGACACAGATCCCACGTTCCGCATTACTGCTAGGCTTGGCAGGGTTGCTGCCCTTTGTTTGGGGAGCCGCAACAACGCAGTTCCCACAATTTGGCCTGACCGCTTCGGGCTATGTTGGTAGCCGGTTTATTGGCCCCTATGTTCAGCTTTATTATGGCGCAGTGATTTTATCCTTCATGTCAGGCGTCCTGTGGGGATTTGCCACCAAAGCTGAGGGTGCGCAGGCCACTGGCGGCTACGTCTTATCGGTGCTCCCTGCCCTATGGGCGTTTTTTATGACAGGTGGCGGTCCCGTCACAGCGAGCATGAACCTAATCGCTGGATTTATCGGATTGCTGCTGTTGGATTGGCAGTTTTCGCGGCAAGGTCTCGCGCCCACGTGGTGGATGCGATTGCGGATACTGTTGACGACAATTGTTGTGCTGTGCCTTTTACCGGGCGTTTTCTGATGGTCGATCGTGAAACGATTTCGGTGTATGACGACAGGGCTGGCGACTATGCGAAGCTGCTGAACAAGCAGGCCCCGGACGCCCAATTGGTTGCGTTTATGCGCCTTTTGCCAGACGGTGCTCAGGTTCTTGATCTTGGCTGCGGACCCGCGACCACATCCGCCCATCTGCGTGACGCATTTTTTCGCCCTGATCCTGTTGATGCATCTGCGGGTATGGTGATGTTGGCGAATGAGACCTTTGATATCAACGCCCGCGTGATGACCTTTGACGAGATAGACATGGACGGCGCATATGATGGCGTCTGGGCGAACTTTTCATTGCTCCATGCACCGAGGGCTGATTTGGGGCGCCATCTGGCCGCAATCGCCAAAGCGTTGCTGCCCACTGGGATTTTTAGCATTGGCATGAAGACCGGGATGGTTGAGGCACGCGACCGGATTGGCCGAATGTACACGTATGTCACGATACCAGAACTGTCAGGCCTGCTAATCGATGCTGGTTTCTCGATTCTTGCCGTTGACGAAGGTGAGGGTGTCGGGCTAGCCGGGGACGTTGACCAATGGGTCGTGATCCGCGCCCGAAAGGACTGATATGCCTGATCTTTATGTCTACACCGACGGTGCTTGTTCCGGCAATCCCGGCCCCGGCGGCTGGGGCGCAATTATGATCGCCAAAGATGGTGACACAGTCGTCAAAGAGCGCGAATTGAACGGTGGTCAGGCCATGACCACCAACAATCAGATGGAAATGATGGCCGCGATTTCTGCATTAGAGGCGTTGGATCGCCCAACAGTCGTGACCGTTGTAACCGATAGTTCCTATGTAAAGGACGGGATCACGTCTTGGATTCACGGCTGGAAAAAACGTGGCTGGGTCAATGCTGCCAAGAAGCCCGTTAAAAATGTTGCGCTTTGGAAGCGGTTGGATACCGCACAGGCCCGCCACAAAGTCACGTGGAAATGGGTGAAAGGTCACGCTGGCCATCCTGAAAATGAGCGGGCTGACGAGTTAGCGCGTGCAGGCATGGCGCCGTTCAAGAGCTAAGGTTTTGCGCCGCCTATTGGCGTCGCTGTAGTGGGGGGCCAGCCCCCCAGCCCCCGGGATTTAGACAGAACCAAAGAAGTAGGTACAGTTTTTCTGGGGGTATCTGTTTCGCACGCGAAACGTATTATGTGCAGCGTACGGTGTGTAAACTATTAACCTTTAGAGCGTACGCTAGCTGACAATTAGCCGTGTTTTTGTAGATAGGTAAGCGCTTCAGAAACGACCGCGTCTGGTAATTCTTCTGCCAAATAATGCCCACCCGGAAGCGTGTGGCCTGTGACAATATCTGCCCGTTGCCGCCACAAATCGAGGCAGTTAAAGTGCGCTTCGATTGCCCCGAATTTCCCCCACAGCACGTGCAGCGGACAGGTAATTCGTCCACCTTCGTTGTCGTGCTCAATGTCGATGGTTATCGCTGCCCGGTAGTCTTCGCACATTGCATGGATTGTCGCCGGATTTTGGATGGCTTGTGCGTAGGCCGCAAACGCTTCGTCGGTAAACGGTTTGGGCTTGTTGCCCCATGAACGGAGCTTCTTGT
>JAPKCP010000362.1 GCA_028822885.1 Yoonia sp.
TCATACACGCCTGAGACGCTCGCATTCTACAAACGTGCTGGCATGTCTAACGAGGAACTTACGCATCGCAGCACAGAACGCCCGTTCAACTTTGCTGATTGCGTCGTGCCGCTGCCGCTTGGGTACACGCGTATTGTCGACGGTCAAACGATCAAATTTGGTGGGCGCACATGGGACATTCGGATGGGCGATGGCCACGCGCCTGAACACGCCACCTTCTGGAGCCGTGATGACCATTTGATCGTCGGCGGCGACCAACTGCTGCCGTCTATCAGCGCAAACCTTGGTGTTTACCCGACAGAGCCTGAGGCCGATCCGGTTCAAGAGTGGCTGACCTCCTGCGAGGCATTTCAACCCTATGCCAACGTTGATCAGCTCATTCTTCCGGGCCATAAATTACCCTTCACGGGCCTACCCTTACGCTTGCGACAGATGATCGAAAACCACCATGGTGCGCTGGAGCGGCTTGTGAAGTACCTCAAAGAACCACGCACTGGTGGCGAATGCTTCACCCCGCTGTTCAAACGCAAGATTGGCCGGGGCGAATACGGGTTAGCGTTGGTTGAAGCGTTGGCCCACCTCAACCACCTGCATCAAACGGGTATCGCGACCCGTACAATGGGCGACGACGGCGCGTGGCGCTGGAAAACTTAGGCTGCCAAAGCCTCCAGCTTGCAATCATTTGGGCCAAGGTGGCACAATGTGTCGGGTGGAATAGCCTCCCAACCCTGTGCCACACCTGTCAGCGGCTCTGACGCGATCGCCCGACCGCCGTTATCTAAGACACCCGATAAGTATAGTGTTGGCGGCACCCCGTCAGATCCATGTCGGAAGCCGTAAAGACTGACGCCATCGCTAAACACGCAGGTCAGTTTAACAGGTTTTATCATGTCAACAGAGGTCAATGTGATCAACGTCTGACGCATGGCCTCAGCTGGGTCGTCATCCAAACCGTTTGCTAAAAGCGTCAGAAAGATCATCTCACTGTCAGTTGTCCCGCGCCGTAAGGCGTACAGATCGTCCGGCAGGGCCGCTTCCACTTGCCTGCGAATCGCTGGGTAGTGCGGGACCTGACCGTTGTGACAAAACGACCACCGGCCATGGGAAAACGGATGACAGTTCACGCGACTTGTCTCACCAACCGTAGACGCACGAACATGGGCAATAAATAGGGGCGAGCGCACCATACGGCACAGGCTCGTCAGGTTATCGTCAGCCCAAGCAGGCAAAACATCACGGTAAAGCCCCGGCTTTGGCGCAACCCCATCATACCAACTGACCCCAAACCCATCCCCATTGACGGCCAACTTTGCTTCAGTCGCGTTCTGACTTTGTGCGAGTAACGAATGACTTGGCCGTACGATGATATTCTCAAGCGGGATTTCTGGGCCTAAGTAAGAGGCTATGCGACACATCAGTGACGCGCCGTCATCCGACCATGCAGACGCACCAGAATCCGGCTTGCTGTGGTTTCACAGAGGGCGGGAATAATCGCATGAACGAGGGCAGCCATTGCTGCAACACCCAACCAAAATGCAAATCCAAACGCGAACTTCATATGACCGAAATAGGTCTCATCCACACTTTCTGGATGGACAGTAAATATCCGGGCGAAAAGGCTTGTTTGGCTATTTGGAGAGAGATCAGACATATGTAGCTTCCTTGATGCGTGTTGAAATGAAACTAACATTGAACCAGCCAAGGTTTATCCCAAATCTGCCTTCCATTTGACGAAATATTGGGACATCATCCCAACATGGATGAAAATTTAGATACGATCGACAAGTCAATTCTGGAAAAGCTACAACAGGATGCCACACTTTCGGTTGATGATCTGTCTGAACACGTGAACCTTTCGCGCAATGCAACATGGCGGCGGGTCAAACAGCTTGAACAACGCGGTGTTATCAAGGGGCGCGTCGCACTTGTGGACCCGAAGCAGGTTGGGTGCGCGCTGTCGGCGATGGTTCTTATCAAGACAAACCAACACGAGGCAGACTGGATCGATAAATTCCGCAAAGCCCTGCTTGGGATGCCCGAAATCATCGGGGCCTATCGCATGACCGGGGATCTCGACTATGTCTTGCGGGTCCGTGTCGCAGATGTTCCGGCTTACGACGCCTTTTACAAACGGCTGACATCACGAATTTCTGTATCGGATATTTCGGCAAGTTTTGTTATGGAAGAGATCAAGGAAACAACAGCGGTGCCCCTATGATGAACGATGAAATCGCAACCTCTGCCGAGGCGCTTGAAAACGACGTCCTGCCAAAGATCAAAGAAGTTCACACCACAGATCAAAACTGCCCTTCAACAAGCGACCTGCCCAAAGCGATGAAGAAATCTGTGTCCAAGAAAAGTCCGGCCCAATGGGCATATGAGCGGATCATCCTTTATATTCAGAACTTTGAGAAGCAGCTTGATAGCGATCATGAGGTTGGACTTGGCTTTGTTGGCGGCGACGCAGGTGTGATGAAGATCGAAGGGCTTGGCTATTTTGACCCTGATATCGTGACCTATTACGGGACAAACGGTGCGGGTGCGAAGACGCAGCTGATCCAACATGTTAGCCAGCTAAATGTCATGCTGGTTTCCAGCCCAAAGAAGGTTGACCAAGCAGAACCAAATCGGATTGGCTTCCAACTGGCAACGGCACTTGAACGCGATGAAGATGCGTCAACTTAACCTCGCCTACATACGTGACAGCGCATCCTTTTTCGGCTAGGAAAGTGCGAAATCTATTGAGAAAGGCCAAGATCATGGCAGACCACAAAATCGGTGAGATGGACGTCACGGTCCAAGAGAAAACTTTTGACGGTTTTATCAAGATGGTGACACGGGGGTCCATCGTGATCATCGCATTCTTGATCCTGCTGGCATTGATCGGCGGCTAATGCCGTCCACGTTCACCCG
>JAPKCP010000363.1 GCA_028822885.1 Yoonia sp.
GTTATGCTATACCTTGTGGCATGACCCATGTTGACCCCCAGATAAAGCCGCAGCCCGTCATCCGACAGTTGGATGAGGCCGCAATTAATCGTATTGCGGCTGGTGAGGTTTTAGAGCGTCCGGCCTCTGCCGTGAAAGAACTGGTTGAGAACGCCGTCGATGCGGGGGCGACCCGGATCGAGGTCGTGATTGCGGATGGTGGCAAGACCCTAATCCGTGTGACCGACGATGGCTGTGGCATCGCGGCCAAAGATTTGGCACTGGCATTGTCGCGCCATGCAACCTCGAAAATTGATGGCTCTGACTTGCTCAACATTCATTCATTTGGGTTTCGGGGTGAGGCGCTGCCATCTTTGGGGGCTGTTGGCCGTCTCACGATCACCTCTCGTGTTCTGCCTGAAACAGCCGCGCGGATCGCTGTTGCTGGTGGTGTGACCGATCCTGTGACACCCGCTGCGCTGAACAACGGCACTGTGGTTGAGTTGCGCGATATGTTCTACGCCACGCCTGCACGCCTCAAATTCCTGCGCACTGATCGGGCTGAATCCCAAGCTGTCGGCGATGTCATTAAGCGGCTCGCAATGGCCGAACCCTTTGTGACGTTCATCCTGCGCGATGCCTCAAATGGGGATCAGCGCACGACATTTCGTGCTGACGCCGAAAGTGGTGATATGTTCGATGCGCTACATGGCAGACTTCGGACTGTCTTGGGCCGTGAATTTGCTGAAAACGCGATCCCGATTGATGCTGAACGTGATGGCTTCCACCTGACAGGCTACGCGGCCCTTCCGACTTATTCGCGCGGCGCGGCTATTGCGCAATTCCTGTTCGTAAATGGCCGCCCTGTGCGGGACAAAATGCTGCTTGGGGCGCTGCGGGCCGCTTACATGGATGTGTTGTCGCGCGACCGCCACCCGGTTGCTGCCCTGTTCGTGGACTGCGACCCAACCCTTGTGGACGTGAACGTACATCCGGCTAAATCTGAGGTGCGGTTCCGTGAGCCCGGTGCCGTGCGTGGTCTCATCGTTTCCGGCCTGCGGCATGCATTGGCGGGTGCTGGCCACCGTGCATCGACTACTGTCGCGGGTGCAACATTGGGCGCGATGCAACCAGAACAAACCCAGCCGCGCGTTTATCAGATGGACCGTCCGTCGTTTAGCGCCCGGTCGATGACCTTTCAAGCGCAGGCGCCGCAAACTATTCCGGGATTTGCCGAAGGGCCGTCGGCACGGTTTGAACCAATGCCTGCGGACGATACGCAAGTTCAGCGAGATTTACCGCTGGGGGCTGCCCGCGCGCAGGTGCATGAAAACTACATCATCGCCCAGACAGAAACTGGCCTGGTGATTGTCGATCAACACGCAGCCCACGAGCGTCTGGTTTATGAAAAGCTAAAGGCGCAGATGGCTGATAACGGTGTCGCAGCACAGGCGTTGCTGATCCCAGAAATTGTGGAACTTTCTGACAATGAGGTCGCGACGTTGCTTGGCTTTGCAGAGGATCTGCAAAAAATGGGTCTGACGATTGAGGCCTTTGGCGGCAATGCCATCGCGGTGCGTGAAACCCCGGCTATTCTTGGGGAAATCAACGCTGGTAAACTGCTGCGTGATATTCTGGATGAACTCACCGATCAAGGCGACAGCACACAGCTCAAATCCCGCATCGATGCAATCTTGAGCCGGGTGTCGTGTCATGGTTCAATTCGGTCGGGACGACGCATGCAAGCGGATGAAATGAATGCGCTTTTGCGCGAAATGGAAGCGACCCCAATGTCAGGCCAATGTAACCATGGTCGCCCAACCTACGTGGAACTGAAGCTGAGCGATATTGAACGTTTGTTTGGCCGCACATGATTGAAATTGCAGGGCAAAGCTATGCGTTTGATGACCCGCGCGTGATCATAGCTGTTGTCGCGATGCTGGTCGTGATCCTCGTCTTGTGGCTCCTGATTTCATCCGCCCGCAAGGCCACGCAATCGACGCAGTTGGTCCAAGATGTCGCCGCCCATATTGGGCGTTTGTCCTATGATGTGACAGCGCTTTCCCATGGGCAAAGCCAGCTTGCTGGCAACATCCAGACGGTGAGTGATGCGCAGGCAAGCGCCCAAGTGCGCGTGATCCAGACGATGGAAACCCGGCTTGCAGAGGTGCAGTCACAAGTCGCGGATCGTTTGGCTGATAACGCCCGTAAATCCGCCGCCAGCCTGTCAGAACTACAGGAGCGGATGAAAGAAACCCTTACTGGATCATCTGAAAAGACGACCGAAAGCCTGACAATGCTGCAAGAACGCCTTGCCACGATCGACAAGGCCCAGACGAATATCGAAAAGCTGTCAGGCGATGTGCTGTCGCTGCAGGATATCCTATCGAACAAGCAACGCCGGGGCATGTTTGGTGAAATCCAGCTGACGGATATCGTGTCCAAGGCGCTTCCGTCGGATGCTTATGCGTTGCAAGTAACGCTTTCAAACGGAAAGCGCGCCGACTGTCTTGTGCATCTGCCGAACCCGCCCGGCCCGATCGTGATTGACGCAAAGTTCCCGTTTGAAGCCTATGAGGCTTACGCCGCCGCTGAGACGAAGCCAGAGCAAGAAGCAGCATTACGCGCCCTTGGTGACGCCGTGAAGGTGCATATCAAAGCGATTTCGTCCAAATACATCATTGAGGGTGAGACCGCTGATGGCGCGATTATGTTCCTCCCGTCTGAGGCGGTGTACGCCGAACTTCACGCGCGTCTTCCCCATGTTGTCCGCGAAGGCTTCAACGCGCGGGTTTGGATCGTGTCGCCGACAACGTGTATGGCAACGCTGAACACGATGCGGGCGATCCTAAAAGATGCCCGCATGCGCGAGCAGGCCGGTGAAATTCGCAAAGCTTTGCGCTTGCTCCA
>JAPKCP010000070.1 GCA_028822885.1 Yoonia sp.
TCGGCTTCGCCAGAATTGGCGTCGATAAAATCAAGCACCAAAGGCCGGATGTTTTCGCGCCAGCTGCGGCCTGCAAAAATGCCAAAATGGCCTGCGCCCGGCTCAAGGTGTGCTGCTTTTTTGCTGTCGTCGAGACCTGTCAGTAGGCCAAGTGCGGCGAGACACTGGCCGGGCGCCGAAATGTCATCGTTTTCACCTTCAACGATTTTCACTGCGACGTTGTCAATCTTGCCGATGTCGACCTTCTTGCCGCCGACCACAAATTCATTGCGGGCGATATCACGACCTTTGAAAATGCGTTCAACAGTGGATAGGTAGAATTCAGCCGTCATATCCATAACAGACAAGTATTCATCGTAGAAAGCGTTGTGCTTGTCATGTTCACTGGCTTCGCCTTTGGCGCTGCGCATGATTTGATCTTGGAAAGCGGTTGCGTGGGTTTCACTGTTCATTGAGATGAACGAGGCAAGCTGCAGGAGGCCCGGGTAAACCATGCGACCAACGCCGGTGTGCTTGAACCCAACGCGCTGGATCATTGTCTGTTCGAGTTGGCCCATGGTGACAGACCGACCAAAATCAGTAACTTCCGTAGGGTTTGCCTCTGGATCAACAGGGCCGCCGATCAGCGTCAAGGATTTTGGCTGTGCGGAAGGATCTTCTTCTGCAAGATATGCAGTTGCGGCAAGTGCAAGCGGCACTGGCTGACAGACGGCCACGACATGGATCTCTGACCCAAGTTCCTTCATGAAATCAACGAGGTAAAGAGTATAGTCCTCAACATCAAATTTGCCTTCGCTGACAGGAATGTCGCGCGCGTTGTGCCAGTCTGTTATGAAAACGTCACAATCGGGCAGTAAGCTGATCACAGTTTTACGCAGCAGTGTCGCGTAGTGGCCAGACATTGGGGCCACAAGGAAAACGCGGCGGGGCATAGGGGCGCGGCCCTGCACGTCAAAGTGGATCAAATCCCCGAAGGGACGTTCCAAAACGATGCTCACATCTACGGAGTGATCTTTGCCATCTGCTGTTGGGACGGGCGGAATGTTCCAGTCGGGCTTCATGACCATACGGCCGAACGTGCGTTCGGTCACTTCGCCCCATGCGCGAATCCAGTCGACAGCAGGGTTTGTGGTAAGCGACATCATCGGGTAGTCTGCAAAAGCGCGTGCGGTGGCGCCCAACCATTGGTTGGTGTTGCGAGTGGCTTCCATGAGATCGTAAGTGATCATGTGTTTCATTTGGAACGGCTCCTATACGCACACGTCAACGATATAGTAACGAAATGCTGCAACTGCACGGTAGGGCGCAATAATTAAGATGACAACAAAAGAATCTGACGACCGCGCAATAAATGAAAACAATGTGACAAAGCTTGAAGCGAATCTTTCGCGAATAGATGAGCTTACGCAGCGTCTTTTGGTGGCCATGAACCCAAAACGGCAGGTGCCTAAGTCACTTCAGGGGCCATCCCCTGATCTTTATGCAACAGCAGCATCCGCCTATATGGCTGAGATGGTAAACAATCCGGGTAAGATCATCGAACAGCAGGTCGCGTTCTGGGGTAAATCCGTCAAACACTATATTGAGGCGCAGCATTTGCTCGTCCAAGGCAAATTGCAGCCGCCTGTTGATACGACGCCGACGGACCGTCGATTTAGTCATGAGATGTGGGAAACGAACCCATATTTTAACTTTATCAAGCAACAGTACCTTATGAACGCTGATGCGGTGCGCGAAACGATTTCTTCTATCGACACGATGGATGACGGTGAAAAGCGGCGCTTGGAATTCTTCGGCCAGCAAATTGTTGATATGTTCAGTCCGACCAACTTTTTGGCAACGAATCCTGAGGCCTTGAGCCTTGCGGCGGAGACCGAAGGCGAAAGCCTTGTTGCTGGGCTTGAGAACCTGATTCGGGATCTTGAAGCGAATGACGGTGATTTGATCGTCACTTTGGCTGATCAAGAAGCCTTCGAGGTTGGTAAAAACCTTGCCACGTCGCCGGGCGAAATCGTGTTTCGCAATCGCTTGTTTGAGCTGATCCAGTACACGCCCACGACCGAAAAGGTTCACGAAATTCCGCTGGTGATTTTTCCGCCATGGATTAACAAGTTTTATATTCTTGACCTAAAGCCTGCCAATAGCCTGATCAAATGGGCGGTTGAGCAAGGATACACGGTGTTTGTTGTCTCATGGGTGAACCCAGACGCGAGCTATCGTGACACGTCTATGACCGACTATGTCGAAGAGGGCTTTTTCACCGCTTTTGAACAGGTAAAGGCGATCTGTGGTGTAAAAAAACTGAACGTGGTTGGTTACTGTATTGCTGGCACCACGCTTTCGATCACCATGGCCTTGATGAAACAGCGCGGCGACAAGTCGATCAATGCGGCGACGCTTTTCACAACGTTGACGGACTTTTCGGACCGAGGCGAAGTTGGCGTCTTTTTGAACGACGATTTTGTCGATGGCATCGAGGCTGAGGTGGCGCAGGCTGGGGTGCTGGACCAATACTACATGTCTCAGACGTTTTCATACCTGCGGTCAAACGACCTTATCTATGGACCTGCGATCAAAAGCTATATGATGGGTAAGGCGCCGCCTGCCTTTGATCTGCTCTATTGGAACGGTGACGGGACCAATTTGCCGGCGAATATGGCTGTCGAATACCTACGGTGTCTTTGCCAAGGCGATCATTTCGCAACCAAAGGCTTTGCTGTGGCTGGAACGACTGTGAAGCTGTCTGAGGTCACTGTTCCAATTTGCGCGATTGCCTGTGAGACTGATCATATTGCTGCGTGGAAAAGCAGCTATCGTGGCGTTCAGCAGATGGGGTCTAAGGATAAGACGTTTATTCTGTCTGAGTCTGGTCATATCGCGGGTATCATTAACCCACCTTCGAAGAAAAAGTACGGACACTATACAAATGCGGACCTTGGACTGACCCCAGACGACTGGTTGATTGATGCCGAGAAGAACGAAGGCTCGTGGTGGCCGCGTTGGGACGCTTGGTTAGCCCCTAAATCGGGCAAACAGGTTGAGGCGCGTAAGCCGGGTGACGAGGACCATCCTGTCTTGGGGCCCGCGCCAGGGACTTATGTAACGGGTTGATTCGTCGATAATGTGTCGCGCTAGGCGTGTGGCATGTCTCGCTGATCCCTTTGTTACAAAGGGATCACGATCTAACCTTTCGTAAATATTGGTAAATTTGGGTCTACAGAGGTTTTATGCTGCAGTGCAGAAAAAGACTTGAAATGCTGCGGTGCAGCATGCATATTGAGGTTAGACGAATAAAGCGGTCCTCCCCCGCTAAACCCAATGAACCCGAAAGGTTTTCCCAATGGCTAATTCACAAGATTTCACCGCTGTTTTCAAAGACATGATGGGTTCATTCCCAGTTGACACGAAAGCAATGGAAGAGCAGTTTAAATCTTCTTCCACGATGGCTGAAAAAATGTCCGGCGTTGCTATCGACGCTGCTGGCAAATCTGCAGAGCTTTCTGCGAAATGGACAAAAGAAACACTGTCCAAAGTTGAAGCAATGGCATCCGCTAAAGCCGATCCTGCTGACTACGCAAAGGCAATGACAGACTTCGCATCCACATCTGCTGAAGCTGCTTCTGAGCACATGTCCGCTTTCGCTGAAATCGCGAAAAAGGTTCAGGCCCAGACAATGGAACTGATGATGGCTGCTGGCAAAGGTATGTCCGAGGACATGTCCGCTGCTGCGAAAAAAGCACAAACAGAGATGACATCAGCTGCAAAAAAAGCAACGTCTTCCGTTAAGTAAGTGATGCCGAAAATAATCTGATCTACGCCTCCCTTAGGTCATTGAATTTCGAGGCGGTCTGCAGTGCAGGCCGCCTTTTTTATGTCCCACTCTGTGTTTATGATTTGTGAACTATATCGGCCTAGACTGTGTGTTCACGTGGCCCTGAACGCCCGTGATTTGCACCTATGGTTGTTTTCGGATATGGTGAATGTAATAAAAATAAAGACTTGAGCGGTTTCATATATGATTTCTATCTTCACGAGCGTCTGGGAAAATGTCCTTGAGCCCCTTTTGCAGCGCCCTAAGCGCCAGCAAGTGGCGGCACTTTGTTATCGGGGTGTTGGCAAGGGCAAACAAGTATTGTTGGTCACAAGTCGGGGCACCGGCCGTTGGATTATTCCAAAGGGGTGGCCAATCCGTGGCAAGAACGGGTCCCAATCGGCGATGCAAGAAGCATGGGAAGAAGCAGGGGTGCGTGAAGGCACAACAGGGACCGCTGCGATTGGGTCATATACCTACGACAAACAGCAAAGTTCTGGCTGGTCCTTCCCTGTTGAGACGATGGTTTATCCAGTCGCCGTTGAAACCCTTGAAGACGAATTCCCCGAGGTAAAGCAGCGCGAGCGTAAGTGGGTCAGCCCAAGAGATGCCGCAAATCTTGTGCAAGAGCCTGAATTAAAAAGCATTTTGCGCAATATGTAACCCGTGCAAAGTCTGGTTGATTTATAGCTCTTGATCGGCGAAACCTTCGCCCACTTAACAGGGGGCTGGGACATGTCAGACAACAACAGTGACGGGCGTCACCTTGAGACGCTTGATCGCGATCTCGCACGATATTCAAACTTAGAAATGGCGACGCAATATGTGGCACGGCCGATGGTCGGACCAGGTATTTCGCTGGTTTTTGTCGTGCTCGCTGGCTTGGCCGCTCTGCTATTTTTGGGTCAAACGAATAATACGCTGATCGTGGTTATCGCTGCCTGCTTGGGTGCTTACATGGCGCTGAATATTGGCGCAAATGATGTTGCCAATAATATGGGCCCTGCTGTGGGCGCAAACGCCCTGTCGATGGCTGGTGCCATTGCTATCGCGGTGGTCTTCGAAAGTGCTGGTGCGTTGTTGGCTGGTGGTGACGTCGTATCAACTATTGCCAAAGGCATTATCGCCCCCGAAAGCATGGGCACGGCGCAATCGTTTATATGGGCGATGATGGCCGCACTTTTATCAGCTGCATTGTGGGTGAACCTTGCAACGTGGGTTGGCGCGCCAGTGTCCACGACGCATTCTGTCGTTGGCGGCGTGATGGGCGCTGGGATCGCGGCGGCTGGCTTTTCTGCAGTTGCGTGGCCAACAATGGGTGCGATTGCCGCAAGTTGGGTGATTTCGCCAATGTTGGGTGGCTTGATTGCGGCTGGATTCTTGTGGCTGATCAAGTCCAAGATTATCTATACGCCTGACAAAATTGCTGCTGCCCGCAAGTGGGTTCCGATTTTGGTTGGCATTATGGCCGCCGCTTTTGCTGCCTATTTGGCGCTAAAAGGTATCAAGAAATTGATCAAGATCGACATCGCCACAGCATTGCTGATCGGTGCTGGGATTGGCGTCATCACATGGCTGGTCATGATCCCAGTGATCAAAAAGCAATCGGAAGGTCTTGAGAACCGGAACAAATCCCTCAAAATTCTATTTGGTATCCCGTTGGTAGTGTCTGCTGCGCTGCTTAGCTTTGCGCATGGTGCCAACGATGTCGCGAATGCGGTTGGCCCGCTGGCGGCGATTGTCCAAGTCTCGCAATCGGGTGATTTCACGCATGCGTTTACTATTCCAATTTGGGTGATGATTATCGGCGCTTTTGGGATTTCGTTTGGTCTGTTTTTGTTCGGTCCAAAGCTAATTCGCATGGTTGGTGGCCAAATCACAAAACTAAACCCAATGCGGGCGTATTGTGTGGCTTTGTCCGCTGCAATTACGGTGATTGTGGCCAGTTGGTTGGGTTTGCCTGTCAGTTCTACCCACATCGCAGTGGGTGGCGTGTTCGGCGTTGGCTTCTTCCGTGAATGGGATGCAGAGCGTCGAATCAAGGCGGCTCGTCAGAATATGCCGGATCGTCCATCTTATGGACCAGAAGAACGGCGTCGTCGCAAGCTTGTGCGCCGCTCCCATTTCATGACAATTTTGGCGGCTTGGGTGATTACAGTCCCGGCAGCTGCCGTGTTGTCAGCAGTGATCTTTCTTGGAATTTCTGGGATCGTTGGCTAGGTAACATTGGGAAGGGTGGCGCTGTCCTTCCCAGCTTTCCGCGACGCTTTAGCCCATTTGTCTTTTCTTTTGTCACACTGCCGCTTAGGCTTTGCTGCAACGCAATATGTCTTAGGAGGGACTTGCTATGGCTGAAGCTAACAAACCACTGCTCATCAAACGCTACGCGAGCCGCCGTCTGTATAATACGGAAACGAGCGACTACGTGACGCTCGAAGATATCGCTACATTCATCCGCGATGGGCGTGAAGTGCAGATCGTTGATCTGAAGTCTGGTGACGATCTAACCCGGCAGTATCTCCTTCAAATTATTGCAGAACACGAAAGCCGGGGCGAAAGTGTACTTGGTGTTGATATCCTGACCGATCTTGTGCGCAGCTACACCAGTCAGGCCACATCTGTTGTGCCGCAGTTCCTGCAAGCCAGTTTTGAAATGCTCCAGAATGGGCAATCTAAAGCGATGCAGAACATGACCAAAGTGAATCCTTTGGCTGCGATGCCCGGATTTGATGCTATGCGTGCGCAGCAAGAGCTGTTCATGAAAGCTATGACTGGCGGCGTTGGGCCGGGTGGAACCGAAACATCTTCTGGAAAGACGTCGGATGATGATTTGTCTGACATCAAAAATCAGCTTGCTGCGTTGCAAGAAAAACTTTCTAGAATGGGCAAGTAGGTAGGCCAAGATCAAAAGGACACAGGATGGCAACGACAGCCGGACGCGTCACCCTTTGGGGAATTGAAGTATTTGTAGCAACTGCGGAAGAGGGCGCGATTTCAACGGCTTCGCGCCGCTTAGGCACATCCGCAGCGACCGTTAGCCAGCAATTGACCAACCTTGAAGGTGCCATTGGGACGACTTTGTTGGATCGTGGTGCACGCCCAGTGACGTTGACGCCTGCGGGTGAAATGTTCTTGCGGCGCGCCAATACGATTTTGAATGAGGCAGAACAGGCGCGTGCTGAATTAGCGATGGCTGATTTATCGCGCCTGACCCGGCTACGTCTTGGTATGATTGAGGACTTTGATGCGGATGTGACCCCTGCATTACTGTCTGAGATGAGCAAAGATCTAAAGAATTGCCAATTCCTGCTCGAAACGGGTGCGACCCATCACTTGCTTGAGTTGTTGGACACGCGTGCACTTGATGTGGTTGTGGCCGCCGACATGGGTCAGACTAAGCCGGGGATGGAGGTCTATCCGTTGCTCGAAGAACCCTTTGTTGCTGCTGTTCCAAAGGGCGTCATCAAAGACGGAGATGTGGCCAAGCAACTACGCCGGATGCCAATGATTCAGTACACCACGCGCCATCATATGGGGCGGATGGTGAAGGCGCATTTGGATAATGAGGGTGTCACGCTTGCCCATCGGTTTGAGCTGGACAGCTACCATGCCATCATGGCGATGGTGGCTGATGGGGCCGGTTGGTCGATCCTGACGCCGCTGGGCTGGATGCGTGCAGGTCGTTTTTGCGATCAGGTTGACCTGATTAAGCTACCTTTTGGGGCACTGACACGTCGGATTTCGCTGACGTCGCGCAAAGACGTTCTGTCCACGATGCCAAGCACGATTGCGGACCGTCTGCGCCCTTTGCTGCAAACGATGATGATTGATCCTGCGGTGGCAGAGCATCCATGGCTTGCCGAAAAACTACGCTTGGTGTGATTGTCGTTTTGGGTGACACCCCTTAGAGCTTATCGATGACAATAGGGGGATATGATGCAATCTAAAGATGTAGCACACCGTGGCTTGGTTTTGCTGGGATGTGGCAAAATGGGGTCTGCGATGTTGACCGGTTGGTTGGCAAATGGCTTGCCACCGACCTCTGTTTGGGTGCTTGATCCGTATCCGTCCGATTGGGTGCAGGCGCAAGGCGTCCATGTGAACGCTGGATTACCTGACGACCCTGCAATCGTTCTAGTCGCTGTGAAACCCCAGATGATGGGAGATGCATTGCCGCGGATGCAGGCGCTGGGCAATGGGAACACTTTATTTGTGTCAGTCGCTGCGGGTACGTCAATCGCCACGTTTGAGGACGTTTTGGGCGGGCAAACCCCCATTGTGAGGGCGATGCCGAATACGCCTGCTGCCATTGGGCAGGGGATTACTGCTCTCATTGGCAACGCTAATGTGACTGCGGGACAGCTCGACCTGGCAGATCAGTTCCTAGCGGCTGTTGGTCAAACTGTGCGGCTTGAAAATGAAGGCCAAATGGATGCTGTGACAGCTGTGTCTGGGTCTGGTCCTGCCTATGTATTCCATTTGATTGAGACACTTGCCGCCGCGGGAACAGCCCGTGGATTGCCTGCTGATATGGCAATGCAACTTGCCAAAGCGACGGTTGCGGGTGCGGGTGCTTTGGCGGCACAGGCGGCTGAGGGACCGGATCAGTTACGCATCAATGTCACGTCGCCTGCTGGGACGACACAGGCGGCGCTGAACGTCCTGATGGATGCAACCAATGGCTTCCCAGCTTTGTTGCAAAAGGCGGTTGATGCGGCGGCTGACAGATCAGAGGAGCTGGGCCGTGGGTGATGAGATTACATTCGACGACTTTATGAAGGTTGATGTGCGGGTGGGCCATGTGATGCGGGCGGAAGCCTATCCGGAGGCGCGAACACCCGCGATTAAGTTATGGATAGATTTTGGGGCTGAGATTGGTGAGAAAAAGACCTCTGCCCAGCTTACTGCCCATTATGATCCTGAGACGATTGTTGGGAAACAAGTGCTCGCCGTTGTGAACTTCCCGCCGCGCCAGATTGGAAAATTCATGTCCGAGGTCTTGGTTCTTGGCATGCCAGATGAAAACGGCGGCGTGGTTCTTGTATCCCCTGACCAAAAAGTACCTCTAGGAGGGCGACTGCATTGAAAACACTTCTGATTACACGACCCATCGCTGAGACGGTGATTACCCAAGCGCAGGTTCTGTTTGATGTCACTGTCAGTGATGCTGGTGCGTTGGACGAGGCTGCTGCTGCGCAAGCCCTTCAGGATTATGACGTAATTCTACCGACGCTGGGTGATTTGTTTAGTGCAAAGGCCTTTGCGGCAGCAGCGGGCAACCTGCGTTGCAAAATGCTTGGAAATTTCGGGGTTGGCTACAACCATATCGATGTGACTGCGGCTCATGCCGCTGATGTTCAGGTGTCCAACACGCCTGACGTGCTGACGGACGCAACCGCAGATATTGCGATGACGCTGCTACTGGCGACAGCGCGGCGCGCTGGCGAGGGAGAGCGTCTGGTGCGGTCTGGTCAATGGGGTGGCTTTGGGCCCAAGGACCTGTTGGGCACGCATGTGACGGGCAAGACGGTTGGTATCATCGGGATGGGTCGGATTGGCCAAGCGATCGCGAAGCGGTGTCACTATGGATTTGGAATGGATGTGGTGTTCTTCAATCGCTCTGCCAAGGCAGTTGGTATGCCCGCAACCCAAATGCCGAGCCTTGAGGACGCGATGGCCGCCGCTGATTTTGTCGTGGTCGCGACACCCGGTGGTGCGCAAACGACCCATTTGATCGACGCTGCTGCCATAGGTGCAATGAAGGCATCTGGGATATTCATCAACATCAGTCGGGGTGAGGTCGTGGACGAAATGGCCTTGATCGCGGCCCTTGAAGCTGGACGGATTGCAGGCGCTGGGTTGGATGTCTATGAGAATGAACCGCATGTGCCAGATGCCTTGAAAGCGTTAGATCGCTGCGTATTGCTGCCGCATTTAGGCAGTGCAACAGTTGAGACCCGCCAAGCGATGGGGCAAATGGCGCTGGACAATATTATTGCGTGGTCTGAGGGGCGCGAATTACCGCAGGCTGTTTAATGGGGCGGTGATTTTTCGCGAAAAATCGGGATGGGGGCAAGCCTCCAAATCCTCATGATATTTTTGTCCAGAAGATGCGGTTAGGCAACGTCGCCAACAGCCTCGCGCCAGTGACGACGGCACAGTGAAACATAACGCTCGTTGCCACCAATCGAGACTTGATCCCCGTCAGTCAATACCCGGCCCGTGGCGTCTTTGCGTACGACCATAGTGGCTTTTTTTCCGCAATGGCAGATTGTGCGGACTTCGCGCATTTCATCGCAGATCGCGAGCAGTGCCGCTGAACCGGGGAACAGCTTGCCCTGAAAGTCGACACGAAGGCCAAAGCACATAATCGGGACACCAAGATCATCGACGGCGCGGGCCAATTGCCAGACTTGATCTTCACCTAAGAATTGGGCTTCGTCGATAAAGATGCAAGCGCAGGGGCCTTGTTCGAGGCGCATTGCGATTTTGGCAAACAGATCTTCGCCCGGTGCAAATGTATCGGCTTCAGCACCGATCCCGATGCGGCTTGCGATACGCCCATCACCAGCACGATGATCAAACTGTGCCGTCAGCAAATAGGTTTGCATCCCGCGTTCGATGTAATTGTGTGACGCCTGCAAAAGTACTGTCGATTTGCCAGCGTTCATAGTCGAGTAATTGAAGTAAAGTTTAGCCATTTGACCAAATAGCGTCGTCTTGTGGTCAAAGGCAAGATCGTCATCTCAACTTTGGCGCCAAGTCGGGAGACTCCAACCACCATCCGTGAATGAAAAGTGAATAGAAAACTGGTTGCTGTGTGTCTCTTATCGGACAATATCGGCACAAGGTGGTCGGGTATTCTGAATGCCTTGGTTCCAAGGACGCTTTCCCAATGACAAATCCATCAGAGATGATTAATGAAAATGAGAGAATGCTTTTTCCCTCTAATGTTTTTAGCAAAGGTGGGAGATTGAACAGAAAAATTGGGGGGATACAATGGCCGGGCATAACGGGTACCTAAAAAAACATACTGAAGCCTTGGTAAAGGATGTTGGTATTGAAAACGCTTGCAAATTGACAGGACGATCTAAAGCCACATTGGGCCGCTATTATTCCGGTAGCGACGAACATGCAGATCGGTTTATGCCTGTGGACGCTGTTGCTGCTCTTGAGGCGGTCGCATCTTACCCGCATGTCACATCAGCGCTGTCTGAATTGCGTGGGATTACAATGTCCTACAATAAAGAACGCGCAAACAAAAAGGGTGCCATAAATTCAGATGTCATCATGTTAAGCCAGCGTTTTGCAGTGCTTATGGGTGAATACAATCTGTCAATTGATGATGGTGTAATCTCTGCAAATGAGGCGAAACGGCTTTTGCGTGAAACGCTTGCATTGCAAAAAGTTCTGATTGAAATGAAACTGCACCTTGAAGATGAACATGAGTGAAACCGAACCGGCCGCGTTCGTGGATTTAACTGATTTACCTTTGATAGTGGCCGGTGCACTGCAACCAATCAACGTGGCATCACTTTGTACGCCAGATAGCCCGCAACATCCCCCGCGTATTCTGATTTTATATGGAAGTTTACGTAAGGAAAGTTATTCCCGACTTTCTGCCGAAGAGGGATCACGGGTTCTGATCGCACTTGGCTGTGACGTTCAGTTTTATGATCCGACCGGGCTTGGCCTTCCGGATGATCCCACCGCAAACCCTGATAAAGTGCAAGAGTTGCGCGATTTGGTTATGTGGTCTGAGGGCATGGTGTGGTCTAGCCCCGAACGACATGGTGCGATGACCGGTGTGATGAAGACCCAGATCGACCATATCCCGTTGTCCCCGATTGGCGGAATTCGCCCGACCCAAGGCAAAACGCTGGCTGTGATGCAGGTGTGTGGCGGATCGCAGTCGTTCAACACCGTTAACCAGCTTCGCATTCTTGGTCGCTGGATGCGGATGCTAACAATTCCAAACCAATCCTCTGTGCCCGCTGCATATAACAAGTTTGAGAATGGTCGGATGATTGCAGGATCGCACTATGACCGGATTGTGGATGTGATGGAGGAACTGGTCCGGTTCACCATAATGACGCGCGGGCGCCCTGCGCTGACTGACCGGTATTCGGAACGTGTTGAGACGTTAGAGCAAGTCAATAAACGGGTCAGTAAGCTGTAAGTTAAGCCCGCGTCACGATAACAGACCCAACCGAATAGCCTGCCCCAAATGAGCAGATAATTCCAGTATCACCCGGCTGTAAATCGTCTGAGTTCTGTGAAAACGCAATGATTGACCC
>JAPKCP010000071.1 GCA_028822885.1 Yoonia sp.
CGGTGATGAAGTCATAGTGACCTCGCCGCGCGGCGGACTAATCCAGCAGTATAATCTGGCTGACAACGTGCTCACCAATTCAATTGATCTGCTTGATGCCAGTGGAGCCGCAATGACGGATATGGGTGTTATGATTTCAACAGGGACTGGTGCGCTGGTGAATGTTGCACAAGGAAAAACAGTCAACCGTCAAATTGCAGGACTGCAATGGGATAATCATCTGGTTAGCATAACGGCTGGATAAACGATGCTATACTGTCTCAGGTTCCATGGCCTCTATTTGCACAATCTCAAACAATGCGGGAACTGCTGGACACGGTGCCAGTGTATTTTCAATCACATCAGAAAGTCGGGTGTTGTGCAAAAAAACATAAACATTTGCACTTAGACCTTCCCAAAGCTGATTGGTCATCGACTGCGCATGTGATCCCGAGACAGCACCAGAGGCCCCTGCCCCTTTGTCCAATGCTGACACAGATTCATCAACGGCCCGAAAGACATCGACAATTCGGATGTCTTCAGCGCGGCGTGCCAAGCGATACCCTCCGCTAGGCCCGCGCAAGGAGACAACCAATTCAGCGCGGCGCAATTTGACGAACAACTGCTCAAGATAGGCAAGAGAAATATCCTGTCGCTTTGCAATCTCCGCAAGTTTGACAGGCTCTGATCCTTGGTCCAGCGCAATATCGGTTAAAGCAATCATCGCATATCGCCCTTTGGTCGTGAGCTTCATGCATGGATCCTTTGGTTAAGTTCGTTGATTTTCGATCGTGGCACTAATTGCCCCGAGCAGTCAATCAACCACCATCTTCAAGCCACAATAATAGGTCACGGAACGCACCACGCGCAGTGCCAATATGGCGGGCCTTAGATGCGGCATCCAACTTGGACATATCATCCCCAACAATTCTCACGCGTAAAGACATTGGTATGTTAAACGCGATCTGCCGCGACATTCAACATCATCACGCGAAACTCTTCTGCTGCAACATCAAAGGGTGTGCCACACATGAGGATCGCAATGACAGCGTTCCGCAGTGCGCTTTTAAGTGTAGGCATGGACATTCAATTCCTTTCGAGGGCCGGAGGATGTCTCAATCGCGACGTCATAGGTTTGGGCTATCAATGAATCAGATAGAACTTGATCTGGCGGTCCTTGGTTCAGGATTTTGCCAGCGCCAATCAACACAAGGTGATCAGCGTAACGCGCAGCAAGGTTTAAGTCATGCAAAGCCACGATCCCGATCGCATTGCGTTCGCGCATTGCAGTACGGATACGGTCCATCACATCAAGCTGATGGCGAAGATCAAGCGCGGACGTCGGCTCATCGAACAGATATACATCCGCACGGCGGGTAAGCGCCTGACAGACGGACACCATTTGTGCTTGCCCGCCTGACAGCTCTCCGATGTGGGCATCCGCCAGATGGCCAATACCAGCCACATATAGATTTTGTGCAACTGCCGTCATATCGGCTTCGTTCACGCGCCACCCAGTCAACTGTTTTTGTGCCATCAGGACGACATCGAACACGGACAGGGCAGCATTAGCCGTAAAAAACTGGGGCATGAAGCACACCCGCTGTAATCGGACCTTTGTTCTAAGCTTGGACAAGTCTTGGTCCCCAAGCATCACCTTGCCACCACGGGACCTGATCAGTCCTGCAATTGTGCGGAATAAGGTCGATTTACCCGCTGCGTTTGGTCCAATCAGCGCCGTAAGTTGCCCCGGTTGCAACGCATCAAAGCCAGTGTTGTGCAAAATTTTGCGCGACCCAAATTGGACCGAAAGTCCGCTTGCGGAAAGTGTCATTGCCTGTGTCTTTTTCATTGCCAGTGCCTTTGACGTTGCGACAGGATCAATGACATGAAGAACGGAATACCGATCAACGATGTGATCATGCCAATCGGATAGATCACACCGGGGGTGATCGCCTTGGAAACAATTGACGTCCCCGACATAATAAGTGCGCCAGCGAGAGCTGAGAATGGCAGGAACCCTCGCTGGTCTTCGCCCACAACAATGCGGGCGATATGGGGTCCAACAAGGCCAACAAAGGCCACAGCACCAACGAAGGACACAGCAACCGCGGCCAGTAAGGATACACCTGCCAAAACACTGAGCCTTAGGAACGAAACATTGACGCCAAGACTTGTCGCCTTGTCTTCCCCCATACGAAGCGCAGTCAAAGACCATGACCGCGACATGAAATATGGCACCACAATCGCCAGAACAATCACGCAAGTCAGCACCTTGCCCCAACTTGCGCGGGCCAATGACCCAAGTTGCCAAAAAATGATTTGCGACAGTTCAAGTTCCGATGCGCCGTATTGTAGCAATGCGAGTAACGCATTGAATGTGAACAGCATTGCAATGCCGACAAGGATCATCGTTTCAGGTGTGACGCCACGCAAACGTGTGAACCCGTACAACGCCATTGACGTCAGCATCGCCATTGCAAACGCGTTGCCTGTTACAAAAAAGATGCCAGCACCGGGAATGATCGACCATTGCAGCGTGATCGCAAGGGCCGCGCCAAAACTAGCAGCCGAAGACAGACCCAGGGTAAACGGATCGGCCAGTGGGTTGTTCAAGATTGTCTGCATTTCGGCGCCCGCAACACCTAGCATAGCGCCGATACAGACCGCCATAAGCGCGATTGGCATCCGTAGATCCCAAATGATGACGCGTTGCTGCCGTGTTGCATTAGACGGATCAAGAATGACACCAACGACGTCGCTAAACGACAGGCTTGCAGGGCCAGTCATGATGTCGATGACAACCATGACACATAAAATACCAACAGTGGCCAAAAGAAGCATCCACCGTTTCAGGCTCCGATACTGATAATTGCTTACCAATGTGGTCACCGTTTGGCGGTGATCCGAACTAACGTCAGCCATAAATTTAACTTTCAGAATGAGAAATGCGGGGTGACCATGCACGACCACCCCGCGAGTCTAGTTAGGCCTGTTACGGCAGGCTTACCCAGAATTGTCCGGCAGCTTCAAACGGCATGAACCGATCATGCAATGCCGCAAACGTGGCATCTGGATTAAGGTCTGCAAATTCCTCTGGATGAATCCACTTTGCGAGCTGCTGGATGGCAATGAAGTGGTAGGGACTGTTATAAAACTGATGATAAATTGAATGCATCTGCCCGTTTTTAACAGCCATCAAGTCTTTGAACCCGTCACGATCTGCAAGCGTTTGTAAGCGCTGTGCGTTGACTGCTGGGTCAGCATCGTAGCCGAGAAGGATCGCCATTGTTTCTGGCCGTGCTTCAGCCCAATTTGCACCTGTGCCCAACAAAATATCAGGATCCGCTGTGATCAAAGCCTCAAGACTTACTTCGGATTTGAAGCCGGAAAAAAGCCCTGACCCGTAATTCTGCCCACCCGCTAATTCAATGAAACGGCCATAGTTAAAGCTACCGTATGTGGTGCAACATGAACCGGCACTATAGCCTGCAGCATTTTCCATGAACACAAGTGGCTTTTCATCAGCGGCCATCGATTGCACGACGTTTGTCACTTTGCGCATTTCAGCAACGTAAAAATCGATAAATTCAGCCGCGCGATCCTGTTCGCCAAAAATGCGGCCCAGCATCAGCATAGACGGTACGGTATTGGCTGTTGGGTCTTGGCGGAAATCGACAAACACAACTGGTACGCCTGCGTCATCCAATTTCTCAATCAAACCGGTTTCTTCTGCTTTGAACAGATTGCCAAGATCAAGAATGAGGAGGTCAGCGTCGTTTTCAAGCACCGCTTCAATGCTAAAATCGCCGGCATAAGGGCTGCCAAAGTTTACCATGCGGGCGGTGTCTTCAGGGAAGACCGCCTCAAAACGGCGAAAGGCATCAGGATCATAGAGGATCAAATCATCCTTCCAACCAACGATCTTTTCAAATGGATCATCAGTGGTCAGCGGGGCGATAGCATACATCATCCGGCCTTCGCCAAGGATAATCCGCGACGGCTGTTCAGGCAGCGTCACTTCACGGC
This sequence comes from Yoonia sp., assembly GCA_028822885.1. Taxonomy (GTDB): domain Bacteria; phylum Pseudomonadota; class Alphaproteobacteria; order Rhodobacterales; family Rhodobacteraceae; genus Yoonia. Next base: position 4,009 of record JAPKCP010000071.1, read on the forward strand.
CAGCGATATCAGTAATAGTCAGGCTTTGCGCAAAAGCATGCGGGGCTGACGCGAACAATGTCGCGGTAGCTACGGTAGCCAGAGCAAAACCACGATACGTCAAAGCGTATGTCATGGTAGTCTCCAGAAGTTGTGAACATTAGGTGTTCATAGGGCCGAAATCTATTACCCGACTAAAATTGTCAAGATATTTAAATTTGATAGGGTTTTCATTTTACGATACGCAAAACGGGTCTTGTACGAGGCCCCGCACCTAACGTGTCAAAGTCCAATCGCTTGGCCAATTTCAATGCAGATTGCACAACGGCGGCCCGCATCTGGCCTTGCGTCAGATACAACACACGTGCGCGTGCCCTTGCCGTTTCATCCGCCCTCATTGCGCTAAGAAGACCTAATATGGCCACCTCGTCACCCTTCAACTGGTCACGCAGCCCTAGATCGAGAGGATCGTTAAAATCCAAAGGAACTGACCGACACATCAGCACCGCCGAAAGAAATTTTTGGGTGTCATAGGCTATCGCAAGGCCACGCGCCTCACCCCATGTTCCAATGGCGGCAGTTTGCGCGATACGCCAGCCCATGGTCTTGGGCTTTAACAAAGCGTTCAGGAAATGCCTTATGACCGGCAGCATTGCTTTGTTCACTGGACAAAGGGTCGCTGTATCACAACAGACCAGACCGTCAGGAAGTGCGCTATGTGGGTCTAAAATCGTATCAGGCATCGATCCCTACCTGTTCTACGCGAGGAGGCAAGACCATAGAAAGCTGAACCAATGCGCCGATTACTTGCGAAACACTATTGCCTTCACAAAGCATCATCAGCTCTGCTTGGGCCCGTCCCATCTGATTGCAGCGAATGGACTGCAAAGCTTGCATGAGGCGACGTTCATGTTCGGTCACAACTTGTGCACAGCACTGACAGGTCGGGGAATTGAAGCAAAACACTGACCGCCGTGAATGACGCACAGCACGCAGTGCGGAAAACATCCGCGTCGCTATCATTGAACCTGTTTCAGCCCCAAATGCCGCCTCGGCAATATCGTATCCCGACATCCAAGACTGACTTTCGGGGATTGCATAGCTTTGGAAAAAACTGCGCGCGATGGTTAGCAGCGTATCTTCTGCCACATCAAATCCAGCAGCGTTTCGACTAATCTCGCGGACCTGCGGTTCACGATTCTCGCAGCGACCTAAATTGGTTTTGGACATAAATCCCCCTTTACTTTCAACAGGACGTTTACCGATCTGGCAGGTCTGCAAAGAGGGCTGGAAGGGGTACTATTTTTCGTTCCCGATATTCCTGACACTTTTTATCGGAAAAAGAAAGTACCTTGTTCACTATGTGCTAATCATGATGCCTCATGAGGGTATTAGTACCGTTGCATAGCATGGATATTGGCGTTCCTTACATGACGCTAAAAGCCAAACGTTGATCTCTCGCACTCAAATACCGTGCTACACAAAAGCGTGCTTGAGTGAATTCACTTCACCAAATTCGGCTAGAGACGCGATGATTTCCATAGAAGGGCTGGAATAAATCATGTCCCCCGATCTACGTCATCACCATGCCGCCATCCACATAAAGTGTTTGCCCGGTCATGAAGCCCGACCAGTCGGAGGCAAGGAATAATACCGGACCAGTGACGTCTTCCGGCGTCGCTATCCGGCCAAGCGGTGTTTGCGCGATGATAGCCTCTTTTACAGCCTCTTTCGTGTTTCGGCTGGCATCGGTTGGATAAACCAGTCCCGGTGCTACGGTGTTAACTCGCACCCCCAGAGGCCCCAATTCCATTGCAAGATTGCGCGCATAACCTATGAGCGCAGCCTTTGCTGTCGTGTAATCGTGATATGGCACTGAGGGTCGGGCTACCAGATTTGTGGCGATGTTAATGATAGAGCCTTGAGCACGGGTTAACATGGACGGCAAAACCGCTTGTGCCAATCCATGCGCAGCCTTCACAGACCCATCGATCTGAGTTTGGTAGTCAGACCAATCCAACTGCCAATGCATTTTTCGCGTCTCGGGATCGAAAGTGTAGGGTCGAAAGGCATTGTTGACCAATATATCGATCTTGCCAAATTCATCCAAAATCTGCTGAATTAGCCTATCAACAGCGAGGCGGTCAGTCACATCAGCTTGCAGTGCCAACGCGACGCCACCCAACGCTTCACATGCAGACACTGTCGCGTTGGCAGCCACTTCGTTTTGCAGGTAATTGACGACGACAGCCGCGCCTTCCGCCGCGAAGGCTTTGGCGATGGCGGCACCGATGCCACGACTAGCACCGGTGACGAGGACAGTTTTACCTGCAAAATTCACGACCCCTACTCTGGGATCAGGTCAGATTTGATCACTTGGCTCATATCCAGCCGCGTGTCGACCAAGCCATGTGTGAGATACGCATCAGCGCCTTGCTGCAGTACGTCCAGATCAAAATGGCCAAGCCCCAATGCGTCGGTGGTTTCTGACTGGGCAGAGATATTTCTGATCTTAATAATCTCTAGATTGACGGCTTCGTCGCGTCCGTTGATCGCACGGTCGATTGCGATTTCTGCGGCTTCTTCTGGCTCTGCGATCATCCAAGCAGCGCTATCACGGTAGGCTGCAAGGAAGCGACGTAGCAACGGCTTATTGGCGTTATAATATTCCTCGGTCACAACGAACATGTCGCTGGGTACGTTAAGGCTATCCTTGACATTGATCACATTGACCTCGCCCAGGCCATTAAGTTGGCCTACATAAAGTCCAGTATCCGTGGCAGCAGTGGCATCAACTTGGCCCTGAATGACGGGACCAAAGTTCAGCAGGCCGGTCACTTGGATCGTCACGTCTGCTTCGCTGAGACCAACTTGGTGCAGTAAGAACAACAAGTTTTGGCGCGTGCCACTGTTAAGGCTATAGACGCCGATCGTCTTGCCTTTCAGATCAGCAGCGGTCGTAATGCCCCGATCAACTGGAGACACGACATTGAAGACATTCTGCGGATAAATGTTGTATATCGCGACAAGCTTTTCACCCTGATCAAGGGCCTGATACAAAGAGGCTGGGTCTGTGAAAGCGACGTCAGCCGCACCCGCAAGCATATTCACAATCGCAGAGCCACCACCGGTGCCCGGTACATAACCAAGATCGATGCCTTGATCCTTGAAAAAGCCTTTGTCAGGCTCGGCAAGGATATTGGTGATCTCGCTGATTGCACCGCTCCAGCCTGCAATTGTAACTTTATCTAGATCATTTGCCACAGCCGTGGATGAGACCATCGCCAAGGCGACAAACGCGGCAAAACTGCGCGCAATACGGGGGAACGTCATGTGATTTTTCCTTTCAGCCACCGGCTAAGTAGCCAGCGCTCAAATATAAGAGTGAGTTGGTAGAACAGCAGCCCCATCGCTGTAATAATGATCAATAGGGCGAACATTAGAGTAGAATCCATCATACCTTGCGCGGCGATGATGCTGGCGCCAAGCCCCTCGCTGCCGGTGATGAACTCGCCGACAACTGCGCCCACAAGCGCCAGCACAATAGCTATGCGTACGCCGGCCATAATGATGGGCAAGCCAGAGGGAATTTTTAGCTGGATAAGCGTTTGCCAGCGTCGTGCACCCAGCATACGGAACAATTCGCGTTTTTCAGGCGTTGCCGCCTGTAGCCCGGTCATCGTGTTTTCCAGCAGTGGAAAAAAGCAAATCAAGGCAGTGATGACCACAGTCGGTGTCATCCCAAAGCCAAACCAGATGATGAAAATCGGTGCGAGGGCGAGTTTTGGCACGACTTGCATCGCCAGAACATAAGGCCAGAACAATCTGCGCAGGGGTTCGACCTCGGCCAATATAACGCCGCAAACAAAGCCAATGATGCACCCAAGCAAAAAACCCAGCACCGCAGCGGCGCCTGTCGCCCAAATATGCTTCCAAAGAAAACCAGTGACTAACCCGTCCCACAACACTGTTAGCACCGCTGATGGTGCGGGTATGACGAGGGTAGAAATGCCTGATAGGCGAACGGTTGCTTCCCAACTGACCACAAGCACCAGAAGCAAAACAACAGAAGGAAAATAACACCGCATCATGCGGCCTTTCCAACCCGTTGGGACATCGCAGAACGGATATGCTGGCAGATGGCCACAAATTCCACGTCGTATCGGCGATCTGAAGCGCGGGGTCGGGGCATATCAATCGACGCCGCCAGTGCGATTTGACCCTGATCCATGATCGCAACGCGGTCCCCAAGGTAGACCGCTTCTGCAATGTCGTGGGTTACAAACAAGACAGTGGTCTGGCGCAAAGCGACTAAACGCAACAGGTCTTCTTGCAACTCTTCTCGGGTGATGGCGTCCAATGCGGCGAACGGCTCATCCATCAACAAGGCGGGCGGCGACGTCACTAAGGCCCGCACGAGGGCGGCACGGCTTTGCTGACCGCCGGATAATTGCGTCGGATACCGCCCCGCAAGATCGGCAATGCCAACTAGCGCCAACAATTCGCACGCCGTGTTGCGATCTTTGGGCAGTACTTTGCGATGTAGTGAAATTGGCAACAGCACGTTGTCGATCACGGATAGCCATTCCAACAACGCGGGGTTCTGAAAGACAAACCCAACCTTTGGCGAGGGACCATGTACCACTTGATCCTCAATCTTAATTTGCCCTGTTGTGGGCAGCAAAAGACCAGCGGCAAGCTTGAGTAGCGTGGTTTTACCGCAGCCACTGCGCCCAACAAGACAATGGAACGCGCCTGCTGGGACATGCCAGTCCACACCTGACAGCACCTTTGTGCCATCGGCAAAGGCATAGCTGACCCCATCGACCAAGAAAAAATCCACGTCAGTCGACATAGGATGCCAACCGATCTGCTGCGCTTTCAGCCCGTCCGTCAATTTCTGTAATGGCGATCAGATCTAGCAAATTAAAGCGGCCGTCATGGTGCCAACCGGCCTCGGGTGAGGTCATGTCACCCAAAGCACAGATACGGGTTACGCCGACAGCGCCAAGCGCCGCAGCCAAACGAAACAGGTCTTTTGGTGCGGCCGCGATCCCAACAGTTTGCAATAGGGCTTTGTACGGTGCGACGATGGCGGGAACATCTGCCAGTGCGTCTATGCCGACCACCCGAATTGTTCGGTTTAGCCCACTTGGAATGAAGGCTGTGTTATTGGACTGATAAGACACGCTCCACGCGCCAGCCTCTTCGCCAAACACTTGGCCCCCTTGCATCATCTCCTCGGCATTGCGCCATGTTGCGATACCGCCTGCTTCGGCCATACTGAGGGCGCGGCGCGGGAATTTCTTTTCAAAGGCCGCTAGCTCATGCGCGATGTAGTGTGCAAACCGCTCTGGGGTCACGCTACCGCCATGTTCGACAAACAGCATATGCGGGGAATAGCAGCCCTGCTGGTCATATCTGACAATATCATAGGCGGCCAATCGGGCCGTTGCGGCCGCCTTGCTCGCGTCTAAAGCAGCGGCGGACACCATGCCAAAGCTGACCTTGTGACCGTAAGATAAAAAGCGCTTGGTGCCGGGAACGCGGGATTGAATGGCAGAAAGTGATGTGTTGTTGCCATAACCAAGAATAAGGTCTGCTTGCTGCAAAAGTGCGGTTTCTGGTGCGATGTCTCCGCCCCGCCACCAAACGATGGCAAGGCATTCGGCCAAAGCGGGTTCAACCTCAGCAAGAACTTGGGCAAACCAGCCAGCAAATAAAGGTTCTGCGCTGGGAATTTTGCCAACATTGCCAGCCTTGACCAGCAGGCCAGCGACAAGGCTCCACAATGGCAGACCCGGTACGTTGCCAGCCCAGATATGCGCCAATACATCTGGCCCAAACGCCTGACCAAAGCCACCTTTTGTGAGCGGCTGAAAATCATCAAGGATCGCAGGATTGGCAAAATCTTCTGCAAGGAAGCGCTGCAACTGTGGTTTGCGAAATGTCTTTAAGTAACCGGTTAGACCAAGCCGCACCATTTCGGGATCGTAGCCGGTAATGACGGGTAACAGAGCGTCCATACGTCGTCGATATGGGTCTTCGCAATCAAGTAAGCGTGCGACTGCACGATCAATAGCGTCGACGATCTGGCCAACGGGTAACGCTTTCAAATGCGTCTGCGAATGGCGGCGAACATGCCGTGCGACGTCAGTTATTTGTGTGTCTTCCAGTACGGGCAATAGAACAGATAAAGGTGCATCTGCAGGACCATAAGACTGCGGCGACCACTGCACGGCATCAGGGTCTAAACCCGGCAGGTATCCAGCACGTTCGGTCATCGCGCTCATGCGGCCCCAGCGGCTTTTAGGAATTCATCGACAGCCATTGAACAGCCCTTCGCCTGCGCACCAGCAGCGCGGCCTAACAGCACAAAACCATCATCCGTCTCAAACCCAGAGTCCTCAGTCAAAAGCGTCATAACGCTGTTGAAATTAGCCAGATCAGTATGGGCTAGGACTCCGGTTTCACCCTTTGCAACCGCCACGCCGGTCAGTGGATTGACGACTCGTGTCTTGATCCAATGCGGTCCGGATTTTACTGACGGGCAAACATCATTGCCGTTGTCATAAAACTGTGTGCTGAGTTCGGTCATGCCGTACATGTTGATGCATTGGCTGCGCGCCACCCCGAACGTCTGGGTTAAGGCGTCGTAAAACCCATCCAGCTCTAACTCGCGCGATTGGCCTTTGAAGCCACCAGTATCCAAGATCAAGCTACCAGCAGGTAGGCGTACAGTCTGGCCACGTCGCTGTAATTCATCTAGCGCATGCACCAAACTAAAGCTGGCACCTAACAGCGCGTAGGGGCGGCCAGTAGTCTCCGCGCGGGTAAGTTCTGTGATCAGGCGGTCAAAATTAATCGCGTCCTCTCCAATGAGATGGCCACTGCCCGGTGTTGCGAACTCTTGCACGGCAAGGTTCAGGTAATGCGCGAGTGACGAGTTGGGCAGCATCGCGGGACTTGGAAAAAGGATGCCCATGTCCATCTGCGCTTGCCCACCCATCACGCGCTCTGCAAAGTTTTGGCGCATTGATGCGTCGTAAACGCGCAAGTTTGGGTGATAGTTCTTGCCACGTAGACCGCCAAGCGTCGTACCGCTTGTCATAAATACTGCTGCTGCGTCGCTCGGCAAGCAACACGTAAGGTCCAAAGTTTTGAACGCATTGATCGGCACCGCCGGTATATCCGTCCAGAATTTTACTGTGCGTGGCGTCTTTCCCCGCGCCCTCATGAATTTGGCGAAGGGTTGATTGTGTGCGAATTGATAGGCGAATACTTTTTGCGCCAGCGTGTCAAAGGCGTCATCGTCAGGCGCGTCAGCCGCGATGAAGGTGAGCAGGGCGTCAATGATTGCGTCGCATTCCATACAGTCGGCTCCGAGTGCGAACGGACACGGGGAACAAATGTGAGAGCCTGCATTAGCCAATCCCATTCCCTCCGCCGGCATTATCCGGTTCAGGTTCAAAGGGTCAGCGCACTGACGATTGAGGTTAAAAATTAACCTTAACGCCTAGCGAAATCTCAGCCTCTTTAGCAAGGCTCCCCCACGGTAATGAAATTCAAGTATGACAAATTCTGCCTCGTATCAAGAGATCTCAGCTTGAATTTTTGTTTTTCAGCTTTGTGCGATTTTGTTCGTATTTCTAGATGCAAAAGCTCTTGTAGCACCATCTTTACTACGAAGTATGCTACGAAGGCGAATGAGAAGTCATTCCACCAACTAGAAGAGACGTGATCATAAAGGCGTATGTGGTCATTTTGAGAACTTCGGCAGACGGGCAAACCCGATATAAATAACTGTCCTGAATGGAAGCTGCCAAAAAGGTGATATCGCATGGCGGTTTATAACCCGCAGCCCCAGCGCGCCATACTCGTTCTGCCTGACCGAACTAAAGTCAGATGCGGACCAATTAAAAGTCCGCCCTTGAAATTGTTCAAAAATCTCAAAAGCGGACTTCTAGATATTATAATATGAGGTCGAACGTTTTGATCAGTGGCAATTCACGCGCGCGCGTCCCCGTTAGATCAAACAGCGCATTGCCCAAAGCCGGCATAGATGGTGGCGTGCTTGGCTCAC
>JAPKCP010000364.1 GCA_028822885.1 Yoonia sp.
TTCCAAGGTCTACCTGCACGGATATGTTGGGTCGGTTTGGGCGTCCGCCACAAGCTGGGTCTTGCCTTCAATGAGATGGTGCGCACAGGTGAATTGTCCGCCCCAGTTGTGATTGGCCGCGACCATCTTGATTCAGGATCAGTTGCGTCGCCTAACCGCGAAACCGAAAGCATGAAAGACGGGTCTGACGCCGTGTCAGACTGGCCGCTTTTGAATGCGATGATCAACACGGCTTCGGGGGCGACATGGGTGTCGATCCACCACGGCGGTGGCGTTGGGATGGGGTTTAGTCAGCATGCTGGTATGGTTATTTGCGCTGATGGTACGGACGAGGCAGCGGCCCGTTTGGAAAGGGTTTTGTGGAATGATCCCGCGTCGGGTGTGTGGCGTCACGCTGATGCAGGTTACGCCGAGGCAGTGGCCTGCGCACGTGAACAAGGGCTACGATTGCCAACGATTTTGGGCAACTAAGACGCCATTAGCAGGCCTAATGCCTTCTATTTTCACTCTGATATTGAGGCTTGGGCGTTGTCGCGCTAAAATCTGGCTAAACCCCACTGGAGGCTTTTCATGTTCCTGAAGAATTGTTGGTATGTCGCTGGATGGAGCAAAGATTACGACCGCTCTCTTAAGGCGCAGATGCTTCTGGGCGAAAACGTTGTTTTTTATCGCAAAGCAGACGGCACACCCGCCGCATTGGAAGACGCCTGTCCCCATCGAAAGTTGCCCCTGTCGATGGGACAATTGGAGGGCGACACTGTCGTCTGCGGGTATCATGGCCTGACGTTCGATTGCACAGGTAATTGCACGGATAGTCCTACCCAGCGTGGAATGACCCCGCGCCGTGCAGTCGTGCGGGCCTACCCTGTTGTCGACCGTTACAACCTACTGTGGATTTGGATGGGCGATGCTGACAAGGCTGATCCAGCCACGATTTATGAGATCGAGAATTTTGACGACCCGACATGGGGCTGCACCGATGGGGGCATGCTTCCAATTGGATGTAATTACCTTTGGGTGGTCGATAACTTGCTTGATCCCAGCCATGTCGCGTGGGTGCATGTCACCTCGTTCGCGGGTTGCGGCACAGATAGCGCCCCGCTTGATATGGAAAAAACTGACCTTGGTGTGATTGTTTCGCGTTGGATTTATGACCAGCCCGCATCGCCTTATTATAAAGACCTTGTGCGGTTTGCAGGCAATTGTGATCGCAAACAGCACTACGAAATGTCAGTACCTGCGATTGCACTGAACAAGTCCATTTATACGCCAATAGGCACTGGTGGACCGGATGCCACACCTGTGCCCGAAACTTACGTCAACATTTCATATAATTTCATGACGCCCGTGGACGAGCACAACACGCAGTACATCTGGTTCCAACATCGCAACACGGACCCGACGGACAAAGCAATTTCAGAGAAAATGAACGCTGGTGCAGTGATGGCATTCAACGAGGACAAAGAGATTCTTGAGGCCGTTCAAAAAGGTATGGATGCGATGATCACGCCGAACATCGATCTTGGACTAGACCTTGGCGCAAAGACATTCCGTTTGAAATTACAACGGTTGATCGACACGGAGCAGGCCGACGTTTAACGCAACGCGGCCTGTCGCATGTCTTCAAGTCGCGCAAACAAATCCTGTGCGGTTTTCCAAGTCACTTGCGCCTTTTCGTCCTCAGTCAAATCGGCAGGAACGACGGCGTGGGCATAGGGGTCATCTTTGAAGATTGGATAGTCCGACCCCAACATGATCCGATCCGCACCGAGCACTTTCACCGCCGCTTCCAACGCCCGTGGTCCCAACGAAGCGCAATCATACCACAACCTGCGCAAGCGGTCGGTGGGGAAAGGGTCGTCTGGATTGCGATGGCGCGCGATGCTTTCAAGCCGCTCGAAAATGAAAGGCAGTGTGCCGCCAAGGTTCACGATTTGGAAAGTAATGTTGGGGTAAGCATCAAGCATGTCCGATAGGATCACGGTAAGCGCAACTTGTGCCGCGCTGGACTGTAGATCGACCGCAGACAAGCGATACTGCATGTTGTCGGTGGGTCGCGCCGGGGGGTCTTCGCCAACCTTCAAACCGGGATGCAACATGATGTGGCACCCGAATTCATTTGCAGCCTTAAGTAGTGGACGCATCTCTTCCATATCGGCGAGTGTATTGAAGTAATTCGACGGTAGAATGATACCGGGAAGGCCCAGATCACGCCGAATACGTCGCACCTCAGCGCAGGCTAAATCCATGTCGGCCAATGGCACACCCGCTAACCCGATCAACGCCCCGTCCGTTTCAATAGTCAGTTGGGCGAGGTGATCGTTGTAGCCGTAAATCGCAGTCGCAATTTCATCGGCTGGCAGCAAATCAACGCCTAAGGCGCCGGGGAACGTCAGCATACGGTGCGTTAGTCCCACTACTTTCATTTCGCGCAAACCGACGCGGTGATCGTGGTAATGTTCGGTGAACGGAAACTCGCCATTCATCGCCACCATCATCACAGCGCCGTCGTCACGCACACGCAGGTAGGGGCGTTTTTGACGGGCGCGGAGCGTGTCGACTAAGCCACCGCCGTAAAAATGGGAATGCATATCAATGCGCTGGTTCTTATCAGTCATCTCGGTCGCCCTTCTGTCACATCAATGACTTCAAATCCGCTTATGGGTCTGCATTCGTTCCGGGTTGGGCGACTTTCCCGTCTCAACCAGCCACTACGCCACTTAGATCGAGCTAAAACAACCTTTGTGAATTAACGCGCTAGTGAACGCTCATTATGCAAATGTTAAAGGCCCTTAACTACCTTTGATAGCATGTTCCTAACGCGGTGGTGTCAACGGATGAACTGGACACTCACAATAGTCCTTGCGGGCG
>JAPKCP010000365.1 GCA_028822885.1 Yoonia sp.
ATCGGGTCTGGCGCGAAACTGTCGCTGGATGGGAGGCGCACCTGTCCGGAGACGTGGCTATTGCCGAACATCATTTCTACCGGGCACGAGAACGCGCAAAAGAGATGGGTTTCAGGTACGTTGCGGTATCGGATATGGGTGACTTGCCAATCGATGATGTCGCCGTACGGATTCGGGCTGCAATTCCTAGGGAAGGTCGCATACATCGCGGTGACGTCGAGGCAGCGCTTGGCACGGCACAGAAGCCCGCGATCAAGATGTCCGACGTCACCGATATATTCCTGACCCTCAAGGCCGATCAGCTGGTCGGGAAAACGGAGGATCAGATTCGCCGATTCAAGAATCCAAAGCTCAAGGCGGTGAACAACTTCATCGCACAATGCGGCGACTTACCGATCAGTGAAATTACAGCCGACGATATGATCAACTTCCGGGAATGGTGGCTGGAACGCATTCGAGAAGAAGGCATGACCGCAAACTCAGGCAACAAAGACCTGACGGCGATCTCCGGCATGCTCAAGACGATCAATAAAATGAAGCGGCTGGGGTTGGACTTGCCACTAAGCGACCTTGCCATCACAGACAACGGATACACCGCACGGGTGCCGTTCTCTGATGAATGGATCAAAGGCAAGCTGCTCGCACCGGGGGCGCTGGACGGACTGGACATGCAGGCTCGCTGCATCCTCCTCGGCATGATCAATACAGGCTACCGCCCGTCTGAGGGTGCTGGGCTTATGCCGCACCACATCCTGCTCGATCAAGAGATACCGATGATCCAGATCAAGCCAGAAGGTCGCCATTTAAAGAACCGGCACAGCAACAGAGAGATTCCTCTGGTCGGTGCTAGCCTTGAGGCATTCCAGCAATGTCCAGACGGATTCCCTATGTATTCGGGCAAGGATAAGATTTCAGGCGTCCTCAACCGCTTCATGAAGAACAACGGCCTGAAAGAGACCCCAAAGACGACGTTGTATGGCCTGCGACACAGCTTTGAGGACCGAATGCTGCGAAGTGCCGTGGACGAACGTGTGCGCTCTGATTTAATGGGCCATAGTATCCAGCGACAACGCTACGGGGATGGCGGAGGCTCTGAGTTCAGGCACGAAGCGCTCCTTAAGATCGCGCTCTGACGCGATACTATGGGTGGAAATTATTTCTTAATCCAACCTTGAGATACGCAGTATTTGTGGCGATGACTGCTTGCTTCGCCTAACTTAAATGTGGCCCTCAAGGTCTGTGGGTATAGGTAAGCCAATTTTGAGTAAGTCAGTTGCATCGATTTATTTACGCAAAATCTGTTGGATGCCCTGACACAGCTCAAAGGTGCTGCTTTTTTGTTGCGTCCTCTTCATTGGCAGGATGCAGAGACCTCTGTTGCGAAGATGCTTTCATCATGACAGCGTGACATATGTGGGGTATGAACTTGTCATAATCACATGCGAAGTTAGTAAGTCATCGGGAGTAAAGTATGAATATACGTTTGGTGGAGAATTTCAAAAATGTTAAATAATATCAGAGAATTACGTGAGACGCGTGCATTAAATCAGAAGCAACTCGGTGCCTTAATGGGATTCACCGAGTCCACAATCTCGCGCATGGAGGGTGGAAGCCGGATGATTAAGATGGAGGATGCCCTCGCACTTGCTCGTATCCTTCGCGTTGATGTCGCCGCACTATTCCCCGGCGGTTCGCAAGGCGGAGTCGCGGAATCTTTGCTCGTGCCAGACGTAGGCATCGCAGGCTTAAACTTATGGTCGACGAAAGAACGCAATGCATCCAACGCAACTATTCCTGTGATCCCGGCTGGTGCATTTAGCCACCTCGCTCACAGTGGGCTTCTATTAGCTGACGATCACGCCGCTGAGCTTACACCAGCAGGCTCATACGTCATCACGATCCCTTACGACAAAGCAAGTCGCATTACGCCAGTCTTGGATGAATGGGTTGTGATTACATGTACAGAGGGCAGGCTTACACGATCAGTCGTCGGTAAGGTCAAAGCACAACGCCCTTCAGGGTTCCAGATTCCCGCCGGTGATGAAACGATTCCTATCGACTCAGCAAACAAGATCACAGGGTTGGTGGTCTCCACATACAACAGTATCAAATGATATGAGAGAATAAATTCATAATAAAAATAGCAAGTACATCTTGCGTAAATGTCATGTTAACAGCTAATGTCATGTAATGACTGCAATTGAGCAGCGTGATATGGCAGGAGCAAACACAATGTCGATTTTTACAGACAACAACAAACGATACGCAGAAGCCGGATACTCAACCATCCCAATCATGCCCGGAGCCAAGCGACCCGGCTTCCTGCGCAGCGGCATGCAAACCGGACTCGGGCGCTGGGCGCAGTTCTGCGAAACACCAGCAACCCAAAAGCAACTCCTTGAGTGGACAAACAAATTTGTCGAAGCAGGCATCGGCGTCGCCCTCGGCTACAATAACGTCGTCGGCATCGATCTCGACTACGGAACCGGCGACGTCCTCGCAGCAATCGAAGAGCACATCCCCCACACCGACTTCATCAAGCGTGGGCAAAAGGGCTACACCGCCTTCTTTCGCACAAACGAAAAGTGGCCGTCACGCATATTCAACATTCCAAAAACGCCAATCGAATATGACGACAATGGACGATTGAAGGAAGAGTCAGTCTGCGAAGTTCTCTCAGTCGGCAGGCAGTCAGTCCTCCCCCCAACAATCCACCCCGGCACAGGCAAAGCATACGAATGGGATGACCTGCCACTCTCCGCAATCAATCCAGCAGACCTTCCACTACTTCCGGACGACTTTATCGCCAACATCACCGACGCACTGCGGAAATTCGGATACACACCAACAATTGCCAAAATCCAAACACC
>JAPKCP010000366.1 GCA_028822885.1 Yoonia sp.
CGCCTCCGCGAACTTGGAATTCTCAGATAGAAAACCGTAGCCCGGATGCACAGCCTCAGCACCAGTTTGTTTGACTGCCGCCATGACTTTGTCGATGACAATGTAAGACTGATTTGCTGGGGCTGGCCCAATATGCACGGCTTCATCAGCCATTTTCACATGCAAAGCGTTCCGATCTGCGTCAGAATAGATGGCCACCGTTTTGATGCCCATTTTCTTGGCAGTCTTGATAACCCGGCAAGCAATCTCGCCCCGGTTCGCAATGAGGATTTTCTTAAACATATTCAGGGTCCTTTGAACGCAAAAACGCCGCCAGGATCAAATCCTGACGGCGATTTATATCGATATCACGCGCCAATGTGACGCGAATGGTTTTAGCGAGTCGGACGCGCAATGCCTGCGTTATCAAGCAAAAGCGCACCAGCGGCGCCAGCAAGGGCACCTTCAGTTTCGCTAAGGCCGATCTGTGGACCCAAGAGAGCCCCGCCTGCAGCACCGACAGCGCCGCGCTGCAAGTCAGTTTCCAAGCAACCAGCAAGAGAGAAAGAAGCTGCTGCTGCGATGATCCAAGTTTTCTTAAGCATGTTTTTTTGCCTTTGTGTGTAATTTCAATTGTCAATAAATTGACTGTACCCATCCAAACGGCAAGAGCAATATTAAGGTTCCGGCAAATTTTTGCGCAAAAACTACAAAAAGAAACCGGCTGCCCCACAATAGGGACAGACCGGTAGAAGTGAGGGTCACGCACCTGACAATCGTCAAATGGACGTGGGGTCCAAAAATGCGTCACCAATCGCTGACATGATCTGCGCAAATCTGCAAAGTCATGAGCAATTCCCAAGCGCTTATGCGCTGAATTTTGCTGGAATTGCAGATTGCTACGCGGATTTATGCCAACTGCAGTCATCATTACATCCCTAATATTTCAGGAAAGCTGATCCGCGCCCGCGCCACGTCGATTTTAAGCAACGCGTAATAGCTTTCAGGATCAAACGGATCTTCGGCAGGGATCACTTCACGGCCGAACACCCAACACAGACGGCCTGCGTCAAGGTTGCCACGTTCAAACGGCTCATCGCCGAAATGATCCCACAGCGCCTGCATAAAGCCTGCATCAGCACGGCGGTCAGGCGGTCTGCGGTCAGGATGGCGAACGCGCTCTGTAATTTCGGTCCCAACGCCATCTTTCGTGCCACGACGAATTGTGAACTGGAAATCTGTGCCCGGAAGCCGACCAGGAAAGCCACGGTGTTTTTCCATCACAGCCACCCAAGTTGATATGTGTTAGTCGAGGTAGTCCGCGACTGACGTGTCAAATATTGGGGTCGCGCTGGACATGCCGATGCTGCCGCAAAAGGCCGCGATTGCCATAAAGGCCGCGACCAAAAAGGTCTTAGTGCCAGTTGCCATTGGGTGGTCCTGCTCTGCTCTGCTGCAGGTGCCGGGCCATTCGGCCGCATCCACCCGTCTATCCATGCGGTGTTTTTCCCGCATGGTTCTGCAGTAACAGAAAAGGCACGTTTCACATAGCCAGCTTGGCCAAAATTGGCGTGCTGTGGTCGGGTTGCATCGGCGGATATCCCCCCCACAATATTTAGCGTCTTCATCAAAAATCCTCCCACATGCAGGCCCCTGCCTGAATACTGAAAGGCTGGAAGTACTGGACAACGTCCGGACTAGCCACGCCAAACGCAACTTCTTTATCGGAAAGCGAAATCACGACCTCTCCGTCCGTCCAGCCGTTTTGGGCTAAACCGGGGATGACGACATCATCACAAAGATATTGGATATCTGGCAACGCTTCAGCAAAAGTCACGCCAGCATCCCCACCGATCGCAGGCACACGGAACCGAAAACGGGCGATGTTAGCATCTGGCTCAAGAATAACATCATAAAGTTCAATTTCCAAACCAGAAGGCACAGCCACCTGTTGGGCGCCCACATCAGAAGCGGATAAAGCCAATATAATAACTGTAAAACGTCTTAAAATCATTGCAGGCTTCTCCCTTCTTCTGGTCAAAAGTATCCCGAGTGTGGCCCCATAGAGCCAAAGACAAAGCCCCTTAAAGCGGTATGTTGTCGTGCTTCTTCCACGGGTTGGACGCTTGCTTGCCACGCAACGACGCAAAAGCCCGACACACCCGTTTGCGGGTTGAATGTGGTGTGATCACTTCGTCGATGAAGCCTTTTTCAGCTGCAACAAACGGATTCGCAAACCGATCCTCGTAGTCTTTCGTATGCTGGGCGATTTTATCTGCATCTGCCAAATCAGCCCTGTGGATGATCTCTGTCGCACCTTTGGCACCCATCACAGCAATCTCTGCTGTGGGCCAAGCATAGTTAAAATCACCGCGCAGGTGCTTGGATGCCATCACATCATATGCCCCACCGTAGGCTTTACGCGTAATCACAGTCACCTTCGGCACCGTGGCCTCACCATATGCAAACAGCAGCTTGGCACCGTGTTTGATGACACCACCGTATTCTTGGCTTGTTCCCGGCAGGAAACCCGGCACATCAACGAGCGTCAGGATCGGGATTTCAAATGCATCGCAAAAGCGCACAAACCGTGCCGCTTTGCGCGAACTGTCGATATCAAGACAGCCAGCAAGAACCATCGGCTGGTTCGCAACAACGCCAACCGACCGCCCTTCGAGACGAATAAAACCGGTCAAGATGTTCTTCGCATAGTCTTCTTGAATCTCGTAGAAATCACCTTCGTCACCCAATTTGGTGATCAGTTCTTTCATATCATACGGCGAATTTGTATTGTCTGGGATCAGCGTATCAAGGCTGGCTTCCAGCCTGTTCACGTCATCAAAGAATGGGCGAACCGGGGCCTTCTGACGGTTATTGAGCGGCAGAAA
>JAPKCP010000367.1 GCA_028822885.1 Yoonia sp.
GACGCAACGCTTTATCCCAATAGGGCCAGTCGCGTGTTAAGCTCCGCATCGCCAGCGAAGGAAGAATAGTGTGACGTATATCGACCTTAACTCTGATCTTGGTGAGGGCTTTGGCCCTTGGGCTATGGGTGATGACGCTAAGATGCTGTCCATTGTGACATCGGCCAACGTGGCCTGTGGCGGTCATGCAAGCGACCCCGAGACGATGTTTCGCACACTAGAATTGGCCCGAGATAATGGCGTCGCAGTTGGTGCACATCCGGGTTTCAACGACCGGGAAGGGTTCGGTCGTCGCATTATCCCGATGTCACCAGCTGAGATTGGCAGAATGTGTGCGGCCCAGATTGGGGCACTTATTGGTATCGCTGCACAGGTTGGTATCCCGGTGACCTACGTCAAACCCCACGGTGCGCTTGGAAACCTTGCAGCGCGTGATCGCGATGTGGCTGATGCGATCGTCATGGCTGTGCAAAAGATTGACCCAAAACTAGCGATCCTTGCGATTTCGGGCACGCAAAGCGAACAAGCGGCACGCGCCGCAGACGCGCCTGTGTTTTCTGAGATTTTTGCGGATCGCGGGTATCTTTCTTCAGGTCAACTTGTTCCGCGTGGTCAAGATGGCGCTATGATTCACGACGCGGCAGAGGCTGCGCAACGCTTGATTGCTTTCCTTGATACCGGTCTCATGCCGGTTATTGACGGCGATCCGATCAAACTTTCCGCACAATCAATCTGTGTCCATGGCGATAGTAAAGGAGCGGTCGAAATGGCGTACGAAATTCGCCAGCGGCTGACGGCCCATGGTGTACAGATCACAAGTTTCTCAAACCTCTAAGGTCGCACATGGAACCTCAATTCAAAGCCATCGCAGATCACGCGCTTTTGGTGACATTTGCGGATGAAATCAACGAAGCGGCCCACGCGACAGTCATTGCATTAGACAAAGCGATTGCCGCCGCGCCGCCCGTTGGGATGATTGAGACGGTGCCAGCGCTGGTGAACCTGCTAGTGTCCTTTGATCCGGTTATCACAGATCATGTTTTGGTTGAGGCAAGCGTGCGTGCGTGCCTCACCAACTTAGAGATACAAACAATCGCTGGTGTGCAGCGACGTGTTCAGGTCTGTTACGAAACACCATTTGGGCCTGATTTAGACTCTGTCGCGGCTGCAAAAGGTCTGTCTACAGAGGCAGTTATCAAGGCGCATCTTAATGGTGACTATCACGTCTTAATGTATGGGTTTTCGCCCGGTTACGCATATCTTTCTGGTGTGATTGAGGACATTCAGCTGCCCCGAAAACTTGCGCCTGTCCGTGATGTGCCCGCAGGCAGCGTTATCATTGCTGGGCCGCAATGCCTTGTCACCACGCTCACGATGCCAACGGGTTGGTCAATAATTGGACGTTCACCCACGCGCATCCTGACGAATGACCCAAGCCATCCCTTCCTATTTGATGTCGGGGATCGCGTCACGTTTGAGCGTATCGATCTTGCGACGTTTGAGCGTTTGGATAAGGAAATTAACCATGGCTGATGCAGAGTTCTTAGTCACAGCCGCCGGACCGCTTGTGACCTTTCAAGATGTCGGACGCGCAGGCAACATGCGATATGGCGTGTCTGCGTCTGGCCCAATGGATCGCTTAGCATTTGACGCGGCCCACGCAGCGCTTGGCAATGCGCCGGGGCAAACCGCTATCGAGATATCTCTGGGTGGCTTAGTTTTACGATGCAAGGAAGGGTCTGTGACAGTGGCCATCACGGGCGGTGACTTTGTGGTCGAACATGCGGGGCAGAAATTCAGTTCATGGATGATCCTGACGATACGCAAAGGTGAACAGCTTGCGATCCGGGCGGGTAAGGCTGGAAGTTGGGCCTATCTGGCCTTTGCGGGTGCGCTGCAATCCAAGGATTGGTTGGGCAGTCAGGCAACGCATTCAACGTCAGGGTTTGGCGGTGGTGCATTGCACTCTGGGCAATCCATCAGGGTTTGTGAGACTGCCATCCGTGAGGACCGTTTAGGTAGTATTCGAGAGCCAGATTTTAGTCCAAAAGGGCCTGTGCGCGTTGTGACTGGCCCGCAAGATCAGTATTTTACGGGGGATGCGTTGGCGCGCTTTTTCTCCGAAGAATTCAAGATTTCCGATGCTTATGATAGAATGGGGATGCGCCTAAATGGTCCCGGGCTGGCACTAGATGGTGCCCTGTCCATTCCGTCTGAACCCATCGTTCGCGGATCGGTTCAGGTATCAGGTGATGGCGTGCCAACGGTGCTTTTGGCCGACCATCAAACGACGGGTGGATACCCTAAGATTGCGACAGTGATTTCATGTGACACTGACAGTCTGGCGCAATCGCGAGCAGGCCAATCTGTGCGTTTTAAATCAATTTCAAGTCAGCAGGCAGTCAGTGAAACGAGGACATTCTTAACGAAGAAGGCGCAGTATCTTGAGCAGATAAGTGTTGCGCGTGGATCACTAGAGCAGCGCCTGATGCGCGAAAACCTGATACACGGCTGCATTTATGACTAGTTTGATTTTTGGATGCGAATTGTAGGGCAAAACTTTGTCTCGTTTAGCTGTTATCAGTGTTTTCGTGGTAAACTGCCTTATGAGCAGACTAGAACATGAGCAAATGTCGGTCTATTGATTAGGAAACAAGTGAGATTTTATCATGCACCGTAGCACGCTTTTGATTATTTTAGCTCTTATGCTCGTCGCAAGCTGTGGCGACTTGGCGGCTGACCGTACCACGGTCGAAGGAACTGGGCAGGGCGAATTGCTGAAGTTGCGGGCGGGCCCCGGGCTTGGCTATAGCGTAATCTTAGGCCTGCCTGA
>JAPKCP010000368.1 GCA_028822885.1 Yoonia sp.
CCGCCGTTAATCGTATCCATGAAGTGACGCTCAACCGTATCGCCACCGCCCATCGCGACATTGTAGCCACCCTGAACCATGCGTGTGCAGCCGCATTTCCCGATCAATCCTTTAACGGCGATCGTGATCTTGGTGCCAGTTGGCGCGGTCTGTTGGGCATGCAATGCAGCAAACAGTCCGGCCCCACCGCTACCGATGATCAGGATGTCTGTATCGTGGCGTTCAATGTCAGATACGCGCATTTTATATAGCTTTCATGAAGAAAAGACCGGCTATCAAGAACGAAACTGCTGTGGCGGCCGCTGCTAAGGTCTTTTGGGATGGCGACCATGGCAACCACTCCATCGCCATCAAGCGCAGCCCGCCAAACATATGAACTGCAAGCCCAAACACCAATCCGAACTCTGCCAGTTTCACAATCCCGTTTTCCGTCAGATGCAAGAACCCATCCAGCTTTGCAGGATCGGTCATCACCATTGCCAGCACCCAAAAATGCAAGGGTAAGAATAGCGCGAGCCCCACGCCAGATGCACGGTGCACGATAAACGCCAGCCAAAGCGGATGCGCGCGCGACGTGATGCCCTTTGCAACCCTCATGCGCCCAATCCTTTGGCAAACGTCACGGCCCAAACAGCGCGTGCCCCGAGTGCAAAAAGCCCAACGCCAGTGATCCACATAAACCCATCCAAAGTGACGCCCTTTAGGCCAGCCCATTCATGGGCAACTGTGCGCAACCCGATGGCCCCATGGACCGAGACTGCCGCGACAAAAGTGCCGTAGAACAAAAACCACACCAATGATCCTTGGGTACGACCCAAAATTTCAGATGCGCTTAAGCCGCCTTGAACTGCATAGATCATCACAGCGAGGTGCCCGACCACCAGCGGCGCCATTAAAAGTGCTGTCATCCGCTGGAACATATAAAGCCGTAAATTCAACATCAGCGGCCCCTTTTGAAAAACGATTTGGCGGTTTCGCGTTTCAGACCGGCGATTGCTGACATCGGGTCCAGATCGTTCGGGCAATAGGTCGTGCACGACCCCATCGAGTGGCAGTTATGGCAACCGCCTTTACCGGACACGGCATCCAGAATAGCGATCCGCCCTTCATCCTTTACATCGTTCAACAACGTCCACGCCCGTTGTAATGCTGCAGGGCCAAGGTAATCATCGTTGCCAGTCACTGTGTCACACGCCGCATAACAGACGGAACAATTGATACATTCGATGCTTGCGTTTGCCGCGACACGGCCTGCGCTTGTCTCATCAATTGCGACGATGGGATCATCGCGGGTTAGTGCGCCGTGATGCACGCCCTCAGCCGCAACCCATTTGTCAAAGAACGGGTCCATATCCACAACCAGATCCTTGATAACAGGCAAATTGCGCAACGGCCCAATCGTCACGGCATTCCCGTCCAGAACTTTTGAAATATGTGTCCGGCAGGTCCAGCGTGGCACGCCGTTCACCATCATCGCACAGCTGCCACACATCCCAACACGACAGGCAAACCTGTAGCTCAGCGTCGGATCAGTGTTTTGCTGGACCCAAGATACCACATCCAGCACGGTCTGGTTCTCATATGCAGGGACCTCAAAAACCGCCATCTTCTGCGATCCTCGGTCTATCGTCACTTTCAATACGCCAGACGTCATCTGAGTGCTATTTCCAATGGTTGCTTTATCAGGGCATACTATAATCAAAAGCGTGCCTTTATGAACGCGCTAATTTCTTTATGTTTTGGTAAGTAAAAGTTACACAAAGAATTGTTGGTACGACGATCATGGAACAAAATCCGAAGACAGATTTGCAGGAATTATTGGCGCAACGATACAGTGATCCGCCCAATGTTCCCGACACGCAAATATTTGACTCTGTGCTTGATGGAATGGCGCAGCGAGGATCATGTCGAAAATTCCAGAAGACCCCTGTGCCCCAAGACGTTCTTGAAACACTGTGTGCCGTAGCACTTGCAGCACCAAGCAAAAGTGACCTTCAGCAGAGAGACATCGTCTTGATGACGAGCAAGGCGTCTCGTGATCAGTTGGCGGCGCTCGTCTCCGGACAGGAATGGGTTTCTAACGCACCCACAATCGTGGTGTTTTGTGGTAATGGCCGCAGGCAACGGCAGCTGCATGACTGGCACGACATCCCATTCGCCAACGATCACCTCGATTCATTTTTCAACGCGGCAGTGGACGGGGCCATCGCCCTTGGGGCCTTTGTCACCGCTGCCGAGGCCATTGGTTTGGGCTGCTGTCCGATCAGTGCAATTCGCAACGAACCCGAAGCTGTTTCAGACTTACTTGCGCTGCCAGATCATGTGTTTCCCATTGCGGGCCTTGCGATAGGGTATCCCGAGCAAACCCCGACCATTTCAAAGCGACTGCCACTGGCTGTCACAGTTCATTACGACCGCTTTTCAGAGGTCGGTCTTAAAGAAGCAGTCGAGGGGTATGATGCGGACCGTGCTGTCACGCAGCCCTATCAAAAGCAGCGATATACCGAGACGTTTGGAGAAGATGGAACTTATGGGTGGTCGACCGACAAAGTTAGACAATATAGCCAGCCAGAACGAAGCACCTTCGGAAGCTTCGTTCGTGCGAAGGGGTATCGGTTAGATTAAACGTAGTGGTTGCTCACCCTTTGAGTGAGGCTTGCCACTGATTTTAGGCCAGCATTCTGCGGGGGTCAGCAAGAAGCTTTGTTAATCGAACCATGAAACGCGCTGCCTCAGCGCCGTTTATCACGCGGTGGTCGTAACTGAGATCCAAGGGTGCCATTGGTTTGGGTGAGGGAATGTCGCCGTCCCAAACTGTTGATATTTGCGTGCG
>JAPKCP010000369.1 GCA_028822885.1 Yoonia sp.
TCGATAACAACGGAACCTGAAGGGTCTCATCCGATAAAAGATGAGCACAACAAAGTGCGATTGCACCAACTTGGGCTGCCTCTATAGCAGGCCATCAGGCATCTTTTGCTCCGCGGCAGTGTTAGCGCGGCGGAAATACAGCGTGACCAACGTTGAAATGATTACAATAAACAAAGAGTAGAGAACAGGCACTGCGTTGATTGCCTGCTGTTCAGTTCCTGAGAACGTGAAGGCGATAATTGCGATGGCGAGTGGCCCGTTTTGGATTCCTGTCTCTAAACCGACTGTGCGCGCATTACGTGGATGCAGCTTGAGTGCCTTGGCAAAAAGATAACCCGTCGTAATCCCGATCAAACCAATGGAAATAGACGCAACGTATGTCGCCCAGCCAGTTTCCATCAAGAACGTGAAATTACGAGGTATCCACGACAGGATCAAAAACACGATAAAAAATATAGCGAGCATGGAGCCTATGAATTCTGTGACGGCCCCCAGATTAGCGTTGAATTTGCGCATAACCATACCGATGCCGACTGGCACGAGAAGCAATACAAGTGTCGCAATGATATTTTCACGCGGAATATCAACGTCTAACGCGCCAGCATAGACCACAAGTACAATTGGGATAAGTATGACCCCGAACAGTGTAGAGGTCACAGTCATTAAAACCGAAAGCGCCAAATTACCCTTAGAAAAGTAAGTGAATATATTTGATGTCGTTCCACCCGGCATGCACGACATAATCAGGATGCCAATCTTGATCGGGTCGGACACAGGCAATGTCAGCGCCAATAAAAACCCAATGAGCGGCATAAATCCATATTGCGAAACAACACCAATCATCAGACCATAGGGACGTTTCAGTGCTAGCGCGAAATCGCGTGGTGTCAGAGACGCACCCATGCCAAGCATGATCACAAAGATCATCAACGCGAGGATTGCCTGTTCTAGAGGTCCGACCATTTTGAGTATCTACCTGTAATTGATGGGCTTAAGACGCGTCACGCCGAGCTATTTCTTCGCTACGCAAATCTTTGCGCAGAATTTTACCAACATTGGACTTTGGGAGATCATCGCGGAATTCGACCGTCTTGGGAACTTTGTAGCCCGTCAGATGTTCCTTGCAGTAGGTGCGGATTGCAACGCTCGTTAGCGTGTGGTCACGCAAGACAACAAACGCTTTTACCGCTTCCCCTGACGCGCCGTCTGGCACACCGATCACAGCCGCTTCAAGAATACCCGGATGAGCAGCAAGGCAATCCTCAATTTCATTTGGATAGACGTTGAAACCTGACACAATAACGAGGTCTTTCTTACGATCTACGATCGAAAAATAGCCATCTTTGTCCATGATGCCAATGTCACCCGTAAGCAGCCAATCCCCCAGCATTGTTTTCGCGGTCTCGTCGGGCTTTTCCCAATAGCCTTTCATGATCTGCGGCCCACGTGCAGCCAATTCGCCGGGTTCGCCCTGCGGAACTTCGGTGCCGTCTTCGCCTAAACAACGCAAGTCAGTGGATGGCACGGGGATGCCAATCGAATTGGGCCGCGTTTTGCCAAGCGGGTTAAACGTAATGACGGGCGAAGATTCCGTCAGACCGTACCCTTCGAGGACAGGTTTTCCTGTTACATCTTCCCAACGTGCGGCCACAGAACTTTGCAGCGCCATTCCGCCCGCAGATGCAAATTTCAAATACTTGGGTGGTGAATCCTGAAACCATGTCTCATTGCTCAAACCGTTGAAAAGTGTGTTCACGCCGCTCATCCACGTAATTGGATAATTTTCCAGCGCACGCTTAAGGTTTGTCAGTGGACGCGGATTTGGGATCAATATGTTGCGGGCTCCAAGCGAATAGAAACCAAGCAAATTAACCGTGAACGCGAAGACGTGATACAGTGGTAGGGCAGTGAGTGCCGTTTCTTTGCCCTTTTCAACGCCGTCGATCATTTCCATGGTCTGTTCCATGTTCACTAACAGGTTTGCATGGGTCAGCATCGCGCCTTTGGACACACCTGTCGTTCCCCCGGTATATTGCAAACAGGCGGTATCATCGGGAGAAAGCGCTGCACTATATTCTTCAACCACAATGCTCTGATTTATGCGCTGTTGCCGCCCCGCCTCAATCGCCTCTGGCAATCGGATATGTGGCAGTGCGATCGGTGCCAGTGTGCGGTCCCAATGCTTTTGCACCAGACGCACAATGCCACGCGGCATCGCCGGGAAAAACTCTGCCACTTGCGTGATAATAATGTTGGGAATGGGATGGCCCTGCAGCGCTTGCGTCAACTTTTCTGCAAACATATCTACAACGATAAGAGCTTGTGGTTTTGCATCCGCAAACTGGCGCGCCATTTCCTCAGCTGTATAAAGCGGATTAACATTAACGAGGACGCAACCTGCTTTGAAAACCGCAAACGCAGCGACAGGGAAAGATAGTCCATTTGGCACTTGAAGCGCGACACGGTCGCCTTGGTTCAGGCCGGCGGTTTCACGTAAGTATACCGCCAATGCATCTGACATCTCATCCACTTGTGCGAATGTCAGGGACCCATTCATGCCATTAGGTAGACAGGCCGTAAACGCCTGCCTTTTGGGATAAAGGTGCGCCACCGCGCTCACCATATCGCCGATTGTGCGGTGGTGTGCCGACTCAATCTCTTTGCGTGCAGACGGGCCATAGTAGGCGGTCCATGGTCGGTCGTGTTGGCTCATCACTTCTCCTCAGAATACTAAGTCGCAGCCTGCGTTGGAACCCAAATGGCAAGAGTAAGAAACGACATAAAAGCTGCTCGACGTCAACAGGAACCTTTGCGTATCTCCAGCGCT
>JAPKCP010000072.1 GCA_028822885.1 Yoonia sp.
GTCCGCGCGATTTCTGGCACAACACCAGACGTCGACAGCGTGATCCTACGGCGCGAGATTTGGATGCCATGTGGGTCCATGGCGATCTTCATCGCGTCACGGACGTTTTCGAAATTATACAGCGGTTCGCCCATACCCATCAAAACAATGTTGGACAATAGACGCGGGCCTTCATCGAGGCGCGAGCCGGGGGCAGGCCATTCATCAAGGTCATCACGTGCCACCATAACTTGACCAATGATTTCGCCAGCTGTGAGGTTGCGAACCAGCTTTTGAGTGCCCGTGTGGCAGAATGAACAGGTGAGCGTGCAACCGACCTGTGACGACACACACAAGGTTCCGCGATCCTTTTCAGGAATATACACAACCTCAACTTCATGGCCGCCTGCGATGCGAACAAGATATTTGCGGGTGCCATCTTCTGATTCTTGACGAGTGACAACTTCGGGGATGGCCACCACAAAGGTCTCGGCCAGCATCGTCCGATAGTCTTTGGACAGGTTTGTCATTTCAGCGAAATCGCGCACACCCCAGTGATAAATCCACTGCCAAATCTGGCCAACACGCATCTTTGCTTGTTTCTCAGGCGTGCCAGCGGCAATCAAGGCGTCGCGCATTGCGTCGCGTGTCATGCCGACAAGGTTCGGCAATCCCGCAGTCACTTTGCGCGGGATCGTAAGCATATCCGGGGTAATAGGGGCCTTAGCGGTCATAATAGAATCTCCAACTTTGGGCCTCATATAAACAACAAACGCCGGTTTCCAGTGAAAACCGACGTCTTGCTGCTTTGGGTTACTCTCAATTCCGGGAATTTGGGGTCTAACCCCATCTGATTTTTCTAGAAAAATCGTCTACCCGGCACAGCGTCGCGCTGCTTCTTCGACTGCAGCCGTAAATCCAAGCAGCGAAAACGAATCTTTTGTGACGGTTCCACGCCCAGACCGGGCCGTAACCGCAGCACCAGATCCGCGCTTCATGGCAGCAACGATCGTTGCGTCATCTTGCGGGGTGGCTGGCCACGCCCATTCACCTTCGGTGAACAATTCATACGTTGTACCACCGATATCTAATGATGCAGTAGACCCGCTCGCAAATGGATAGCCGCCGGTAAACGCAACCTGACCTTGGACGGATGCGCCGGGTCGGTAAAACACGAACAACAAAATGTCGCCGCGTCGGACCTCAACCACATTGCCATCACGACTGTTTACGGTTTCTTTTGGGGCGGAAACGCCCCAGCATTCATTTGGATTATCCTCAACAAACACGCTCCAATCGGTGTTTGCAGCAACCCGGTTTGACGATTCCTGCGCGCTGGCCATACTGGCTGCTGCTGCAACAACGGCCGTCGCCGTCAGGATCCGTGCAAAATTCATCATCATTATAACAGCCTCCAAGCTGTGATTGCCTCTGAATGCCCATCTGACCACCAGTACATCTTAAGCGCACCTTTTCGGCTAGCGGGTCTGGGTTCAACTCGATAGGCGTAGGGGTAGCAAAAAACTGCCCACTTGGGAAAGCCCTAAAGGCGAACCAGTTGGGCTTGTCGCAAAAGGGACGCAGATGGGAACGCCGATCGATTTAGTTGAGGTATGGCGGGGTGACCTGTTGGAATGTGTGCATCAGGGCCATGCCGTTGTCTGCGATGAAGCAGGTCAAATCATTCATGCATGGGGCGACCCCGATGCTGTGATTTACCCGCGGTCTTCGTGTAAAATGGTGCAAGCCTTACCTTTGATTGAAAGTGGGGCGGCTGATGCCTACGGATTGACGCAAAAACAACTGGCTTTGTCATGTGCGTCGCACAACGGTGCTGCGATTCATGTTGATGCGGTGAATGCGTGGATTAAAGACATAGGGTTAGTAGAGGCGGATTTCCGCTGTGGTCCGCAAGAACCCGCAGATGTTGAGGTCCGTGAGGCGTTGATCCGCGCCCATGAAAAACCGTGCCGTATCCACAACAATTGCTCAGGCAAGCACACAGGCTTTTTGACGTTGACCCAGCATTTGAAGGCTGGGCCGGACTATACGCAGATTGATCATCCGGTTCAGAAAGCCTGCAAAGCGGCATTCGAGGAAACAACCCAAGAAACATCCCCAACTTACGGGATTGATGGCTGTTCGGCCCCTAACTTTGCCAGCACGTTGCACGGCCTTGCCCGCTCCATGGCGTTCTTTGCGACGGCCCATACGCGCAGCGATACCCGCTCAAATGCGGCGGCACGTCTTGCAGCAGCGATGACGGCCTATCCGGAAATGGTCGCGGGTGAAACGCGGGCCTGCACCAATCTCATGCGGGCAATGGACGGTAAGGTCGCTGTGAAAACAGGTGCTGAGGGTGTGTTCATCGCGATCATCCCCGAAAAACGTCTGGGTGTGGCTGTGAAAATCACCGATGGGGCAACCCGCGCGAGCGAGGCGGCAATTGCTGCGATCCTTGTAAAGCTTGGTGCGCTAAATGGTGATCATCCAACAGCCAAGGCCTTGATGACCCCTGATATCTGCAATTGGAACGGCCTCGTCACAGGCCGCATTCGCCCAACATCTGCACTAACTTAAGGACCGTAAATATGTCGTTCACCCTTGCCACTTGGAACATCAACTCTGTCCGTCTGCGCGAAGAGATCGTCTTGCGCCTGATGCGTGAAGAGGCCCCTGATGTGCTGTGCCTACAAGAATGCAAAAGCCCGGTCGACAAAATCCCGATGGAGGGGTTTCAGGCCCTTGGCTATACCCACATGGTTGCGCGTGGGCAGAAGGGCTATAATGGCGTCGCGATCTTTTCCAAAATTCCAATGGAGGAAACTGCCGCATACGATTACGCCGATCTTGGCCATGCGCGCCACATTGCAGGCAAGCTTGCGAACGGTGTGACAATCCATAATTTTTATGTGCCTGCAGGTGGGGATAAGCCTGATCAGGAGATCAACGAGAAATTCGGCCAAAAACTGGATTATTTGCGTGATATGCAGGCCGGTTTTGAAGTGGACAAGCCCGTACGGGCGATTTTGGTTGGTGATTTAAACATTGCCCCGCTTGAAAATGATGTTTGGGATCATAAGAAATTGCTCAAGGTCGTCAGTCACACGCCAGTTGAAGTTGCGGCACTTGCCGCCGTGCAGGCGGCTGGCGATTGGGTCGACGTGACACGGGCAGATGTCCCTGAGGGTAAACTATATAGTTGGTGGTCTTACCGGTCGCCTGATTGGGAAACCGCTGACAAAGGCCGTCGTTTAGATCACGTTTGGGCAACACCTGATATTGCCGGATCGGCGTCAGGTAGCCGGGTTGTGCGTGATGTGCGTGGCTGGGAAAAGCCAAGCGATCACGCGCCGGTGTTCGCGACGTTTGATGTCTAGCGGCGTTCGAATTTTCGCGAAAATTCGTATGGGGGCCAGCCCCCAAGCCCCCGGGATATAAAATGAACCAAAGAAATAAGGTGCGGTTGCAATGGGTGGTCTATATTCCCAAACTTGCCTCTTGGCCTTTTCCATCAAGCGCACATATACACTGCAACTGATCCATAGGAGAGCCCCATGCTAGAGCTTGGCACGACCCCACCCGCCCCCGCAGCCGATATGATCGTTGATGGGACTGACGCTACATTTGTGCAAGACGTCGTCGAAGCGTCCCAATCTATCCCGGTCATCGTCGATTTTTGGGCACCATGGTGTGGCCCCTGCAAAACGCTTGGCCCCGCTATTGAGGCTGCCGTGACGGCGGCAGGTGGCCGTGTGAAATTGGTTAAGATTGATGTTGATGCGAACCCTGGTTATGCCGGGCAGCTGCGCGTGCAGTCTATCCCGTCAGTATTTACCTTCCACGAAGGGCAGCCGGTTGATGGCTTTCAAGGTGCCTTGGCGCCTTCCGACATTCAGGCATTCGTTGAAAAAGCAGCGTCGCTTGGTGGTGAGCCTGACAATGGATTGGACGACGCGATTGAGGCTGCTGAACAGATGCTAACTGACGGTGAGGCTACTGACGCGGCTGAAACGTTTGCAGCGATCCTGCAGGAAGATGGCAATCACGTTGGTGCCTATTCGGGTCTCATCCGGTCGCATCTTGCTTTGGGCGATATTGATCAGGCTGAAGCGATCTTGAACGGTGCGCCTGCAGAAATCACGAGTGATTCGCTGTTGGAAGCGGCTCATGCTCAAATCGCATTGGCGCGTGAGGCTGAAAACGCGGGTCCGGTTGCAGACCTATTAGCTGCAGTCGAAGCAAACGCAGACGATCACCAAGCGCGGTTTGATTTGGCTGTTGCCCAGCACGCAAATGGTGATCCAGAGGCCGCAGTGACCACGCTGCTTGACCTTTTCCGCCGTGATCGTGAATGGCATGATGGGGCTGCGCGCGCCCAGCTTTTCAAGATTTTTGATGCTTTGCAGCCAAATGACCCGATTGTACTGAACGGTCGTCGAAAATTATCATCTTTGATATTTGCCTGAACCGGGATGCGGCCTATCTTCACTGTTATGAACAAACACGATTTGCCCGACATCATCCCGGTTTTCCCTTTGCCAGGCGCGCTATTGTTGCCCCGGTCACGGCTGCCGTTACATCTTTTTGAACCACGTTATCTGGCTATGATGGATGACGTTCTTAAAACGGACAACCGTTTGATCGGGATGGTGCAATCGTATGATGCCCCCGGTCACGCGGGGCGTTTGCACCGGATAGGGTGTGCTGGTCGTCTGACAGCGTTCTCTGAAACTGAAGATGGGCGCTACATGTTAACGCTATCGGGTATGTCCCGTTTCAGAATTACCGAGGAGGTTGAAGGCTTTAGCCCTTATCGGCGCTGTCACATCAGCTGGGATGGCTTTGGTCGCGATCTTGGCCCAACAGAAACTGATGAGAATTTCGATCGCGAAGCATTCTTAAACACATTGGGTCGCTTTTTTGATGATCAGGGCCTTAACACTGACTGGGAATCGTTGGCTGAAGCTGAGGATGAATTACTGATTAACTCACTGTCGATGCTATGTCCGTTTGGGCCTGAAGATAGGCAAGCGTTGCTTGAGGCACCGTCCTTAACGACAAGGCGCGAGACTCTGGTCACATTGATTGAGTTCGCCCTGCGTAGCGGATCAGCAGAGGAAATGATGCAATGAATACTGCGACGTTTGATCCTAAGATGCTTGAGGCGTTGGTTTGCCCTGAGACCCGCGGCATCTTGAAGTACAATGCAGAAAAGCAGGAACTTGTTTCTGAGAATGCAGGTCTTGCATTTCCGATCCGTGGTGGAATTCCTGTCATGCTTGTGGATGAAGCCCGCGTTCTGGGCTGATTTCGCAGCGTTTACCATTTATTCTCATTTTTAGCGTTTCATCTGCATGAGTTGCAGAAGGAACGCATAATGAGAAACATTCATCCGGCTGACGAACTAGCCATGATCCGCACAGATTTACGCAGATTGCGAGACCGCGAAGATTTCTTAAGCAAGGGTTTTTTGTCTCTGCGCCTGCCAACGCGCGGTGATGAGGCCGTCGCAACCGTCAAAATCTTGAAAGAGCGTCGGTTTCGTCAGAATAAACTACCACAACACATGCTTGACGATCCGGAGCTTTGGGAAACCAAGGTGACCCGTCATGTCCTTGTCAATCAAATGAAAACCCTATCAGGTCGGATGCCTACCGTTTTGGCGCATGATATGCATGAAGACGTTCTTGAGCGGTTCTAAATGCTGCAAAAAAGCGAAAACCCGCTCCGTTTCAGGATTTCATCAGAAGTGGAAGGTCGCCTGTGAGGCCTGCAGCCTCGCGGATGAAGGATCGGCGCAATGATGGTACTTTGTTAATCAAGCCCATTCCAATGTCGCGTGTAGCGCGCAAAATCGGGTTGTCGTTGGAAAATAAGCGGTTGAATGTATCCGTCGCCAACGCAAGTGTCGCCGTGTCGAACCGCCGCCATTGCTGATATCGTGCTAGGGCTTGTGCACCACCAATGTCTTCACCGCGCCCGCGTGCCTCTGTCAGGACTTGGGCCAAAGCAGCGACATCGCGCAAGCCCGCGTTAAGGCCCTGTCCTGCAATAGGATGCACGCCATGTGCGGCATCACCGACAAGGGCGACGCGATTAGCCGTAAACGATTCGGCCAAAGACAATCCGAGCGGGTAGGTGAAGCGTTGGCCTGCCAGCGTAATTTCACCTAAGAAACTGCCGAATGCGGGGCGTAATGCGTCTAAAAAGCCTGCGTCGTTCAATGTCATAATTGCCGCCGCTTTTTCAGTTGTTTCGGACCAAACGATCGACGATCTGTTTTCGGTCAAAGGCAAGATCGCAAGTGGGCCGCCGGGCATAAAGAATTGATGGGCAATGCCGCCATGTGGTTTTTCGTGACTAACCGCGCAGACGATTGCTGTTTGATCGTATCCCCACGCTGTCCGCTTGATCCCTGCACGTTGCGCAGTGCCGCTGCGACGACCGTCAGATCCGATCAAGACACGACCAGAAATAGTTTTGCCTGATGCCAAGGTTACATTAGTCGTTGCTGCGCCAATTGTTTGGGCCACAACGGTTTCACCAGACAATTGGGTAATTTTGTCGCTCTGCGACATCGCGTCTAAAAATGCGCGGCGCAGGTGGCGATCTTCGACTAGATACCCCATCGGTCCTTCTTCGATCTCGGCATGGTCAAAGTGCATCATCCATGGCGATGGTCCTTCACCAGCACGCCCATCCGTCACCTTGATTTCCAGCATAGGTTGGGCGTTTTCGGCGATAGCCTCCCAGACGCCAATTTTGCGCAGTAATCGCATCGATGTCAGGGCCAGCGCATAAGACCGCCCGTCAAAATCACGCATCTTGCGTGTGTCTTGCGGCAAGGCGTCGACAATAGTTACGCTAAAACCAGCCTTTGCAGCAGCCAATGCTAAGGCTGGTCCATTCAGGCCGCCACCTACGATAATCAAATCATTTTCCATACATCTGAATATGGTGAGCAGGTCGGGATTGTCCATGCGCTGCGTCGTCGCTACCGTCATCCCAACGCAAGGGAGAGCACGATGCAAGATTGGCTTTGGATGACGGCAGCGGATTTGGGACGTGGGATTGCTGCGGGAACGATTGACCCTGTCGATCTCACCGAAACGTATCTGGCTGCCATCGACGCGCATGTGTTTCGCGACCGAATTTACGCCCGTGTCACCCATGACCGTGCGCGGGCAGAGGCAAAGGCTGCCCAGACCCGGTCAGCCAGTGGGATGCGTCGGTCCGCCCTTGATGGCGTGCCAATTTCTTGGAAAGACCTGTTTGATACGGCGGGCATTGGCACCGAAGCAGGTACAATGCTCATGGAAGGTCGTGTCCCTGACACTGATGCCGACGTTCTTCAAAATGCAACGGCTGCTGGCCTTGTTTGTTTGGGCAAGACTCATATGTCTGAAATTGCATTTTCCGGCCTCGGGCTTAACCCCATGACGGCCACACCGCCTTGCAAAAATGATCCTAACGCGGTGCCGGGTGGGTCATCAAGCGGGGCAGGGGCCTCTGTCGCATTTGGATTAGCAGCAGCAGCGATTGGGTCCGATACAGGTGGATCGGTGCGCATCCCCGCAGCTTGGAACGATCTTGTGGGTCTCAAAACCAGCCACGGAATGCTGAGCCTGACAGGCGTGGTTCCGCTTTGTCAGACGTTCGATTCTGTTGGGCCACTTTGCCGTTCGGTCGAGGATGCAAATCTCTTGTTAGGTATTTTGGGAGGCGGAAAATCTGCGGACCTTGGGCAGTCTTCGCTGAAAGGTATGCGCTTTGCTATCCTTGATACGGTTGCGATGAATAGCCTGCGAAATGAACCCAGTACTGCCTTTACCAATGCAGTAGAAAAGCTGAAGGATGGGGGGGCAATGATCACACACGTGTCGTTCCCTACGCTATCCCAAGCCTTTGACGTTGCTGGAAACCTCTACGCTGGTGACAGTTATGGCTGGTGGCGTGATCGTGTTGAAGCAGCCCCAGAAAAAATGTTCCCACAGATCCTTGAACGCGTAAGGGGTGGGGCAAATGTCCTTGCCGCGGACTATGTTGCTGGCTGGAATTTGCTGCGCGATATTCGGAAAGCCTACACCATCGCCGTTGCTGGCTATGATGCCGTGATCATGCCCTCAGCGCCGATTTTGCCACCCAACGCAGTGCGGCTTTTGTCGGATGATACGTATTACAAGGCTGAGAACCTGCTCGCCCTGCGCAATACCCGGATTGCAAATTTGCTTGACCTGACTTCACTCAGCCTTCCGACGGGAACGCCGTCCTGTGGGATCATGTTCAACGCCCCAAAACACGATGAGGCACGGCTTTTGCGGATTGGTGCGGCAGCTGAGGCTGTATTAGCCTAACCGCAGGACCCAAAAGACACAATTGCCACGTGTCCCGCTGTCTTTTGCCCATGCCATTCTGGACAGACGCCCAAACCAACGGCTACGTTGGACAAAAGCGGGGCGTCATGATCCCGTATATGAGGCAGTTATGGTATACCCTGAGCGGTTTTCTTCCCTTCCGGAAGCGACGTGGCCCCGTTTGCGCGGACTACTCGATCATCGGACACCCGGCGACGCGGTCATAAACATGACCATCGGCGAGCCGCAGCACGCGTTTCCTGATTTTGTAGGACCGCTGCTGACAAAGCATATGGGCGATTTTCGTAAATATCCTAATAATAACGGCTCAGTCGCCCTGCTGGACGCCATCACGTTGTGGCTTGATAAACGGTATGGCGTTTCAGTGACGCCTGAGAATGTCCTTAGTTTGAACGGCACGCGTGAAGGTTTGTTTAACGCAGCCATTGCGTTGGGCCCGGAGACGAAAAACGGCAAACAGCCGGTCATTCTGTCCCCCAATCCGTTTTATCCGGCGTATTCTGCTGCTGCGGCTTCCATTGGTGCAGAGGCGATTTTTGTCCCGGCGACTGATGCAACGGGCCATCTGCCAGACTACGCGGGCTTGCCCGAGGACATCCTTGCGCGCACAACAATCGCCTACATCTGCTCCCCGGCAAACCCGCAGGGTGCTGTTGCGGACGAGGCATATTGGAC
This sequence comes from Yoonia sp., assembly GCA_028822885.1. Classification (GTDB taxonomy): domain Bacteria; phylum Pseudomonadota; class Alphaproteobacteria; order Rhodobacterales; family Rhodobacteraceae; genus Yoonia. The sequence continues at coordinate 9,033 of JAPKCP010000072.1, forward strand.
AAAACTGATCGGTCTTGCGGAAAAGCACGACTTCAAAATATTTTCTGACGAATGCTATTCTGAGATTTACCGCGATGTTCCGCCGACTGGCGCGCTAGAAATGGCGCACCGTCTAGGATGCGATCCTGACCGGGTGATGATCTTTCATTCACTATCGAAACGCTCAAACCTCGCAGGCCTTCGGTCTGGCTTTTGTGCTGGTGGCATCGAGAGTATTCGCCGGATGCGTCAGCTTCGTGCTTATGCCGGATCACCGCTACCGGGGCCGTTGCAGGCTGTCGCTGCTGCCGCATGGCTAGACGAGGCGCATGTCATCGAGAACCGCGCACTTTACCAGCAAAAGTACAAAGTCGCTGATCAGATCATGGGCGATGTGCCCGGCTATATGTCCCCTGCCGCAGGTTTTTTTCTCTGGTTGCCAGTTTATAACGGCGAAGCAGCAGCGGTAAAACTGTGGGAACAAACTGGCGTTCGTACGCTACCGGGGGCCTATTTGGCCCGCGATTTCAACGGGGTGAACCCGGCTGATACTTTTTTACGGGTCGCCATGGTGGCCCCAACACAAGAAATGCAGCGTGGATTGACGATGATCCGTGACTGTCTCTACGGCTGAGGAATTAACGATGGCATCTTATCAGGCACGCAAGCGCGATCCGCTTTTGGATAGCAACACGCAGGCAGTGATTGAGAAACGGAGCAAGGAATTGCTCGGGTTCGCATTGATTGCATTGGGCGTTGTGCTGGGCGCGATGATCTGGAGCTATACGCCGAATGATCCGTCGTGGATTTCTGCAACTGACGCGCCTGTGCAAAATTGGCTGGGTCAATCGGGTGCTTCTGGCGCGGCAACACTGATGATGATCGTTGGTAAGGGGGCGTGGATGTTCCCGCTTGCACTTGCGGCTTGGGGTTTGCGGTTTGTCCTGCACTACGGCCACGAACGAGCGTCGAGCCGTGCGGTGTTTACACCGATCGCCGTTGTTGTGGCGTCTTTGTATGCTGCCACCTTGGTTCCGGGCGCGAATTGGCCACCAAATTTTGGGCTTGGCGGTTTGTTCGGTGACACTGTTCTTGGTGTGACGTTGCAAATCTTGATCCCACTTGGTGCACCGTTTGCATTGAAGCTTTTGTCGTTTTTTCTGGCGCTTTGCTTGATCATTGTGACAGCTTTCTCTCTTGGCTTTGTCAAAGAAGAAATCCGCGCCGGTATTCGTTTTATGTTCTTGGGCGTTGTCATGGTCTATGCGCTGTTGTTGCGTGGCATTGGCCAAGGGGCCGCCGCATCTGCGAAAGCAGCGTCAGGTATGACCCAGACGATTGTGGCCAAGCGTGAACAATCTCGTGCGCACCGTGAAGCGATAGCGATGGCGGCGCACGAAGAGGCTGCAATGTTTGTAGCCCCAACAATGCCCGTGCCGCCGTCTGAGATGAAATTGCGTCCCACATCAGTGGTGCGTGCACACGCCGCAGCGCCGACGGATACAACGCGGAAAATGCCCCCGATGTCAGGAGATTACGCAGACGAACACGCGGTGATTGCACCCGAACCTGTCGCCGAACCAATGTTTGCTGCCCCTGTCCGTGAGGTTGCACCGCAACCGACTGGTTTCCTTGCCGGATTATTGAAGCGCAACGCGCCTGAGCCTGTTGTTGAAGACGTCCCTGCGGTCCCAGAAGACCGTGTTTCCGCACGCATCGCTGATGCTGTGCGCAGCCGCAAAGGCCCTGCACCTGTGACTGATTTGGGTACACGGATTGAGCCGTCTTTGACCAAAGGGCGCGGCCCACAGCCGATGATCTTAAACACTACGCCAAGTGGTTTGCCGCCTTTGCCGATAGATGCGCCGATGATGGACGCGGGCTTTATGGATGCGCCAATTGATGATCCTGTGATCGAAAAACTCGTGGAAATCGCGCGACCTGTGCGCCAAGTGTTGCAGCGCAACTTTGCCCCTGTGCAGGAACCAGGGGCCGAACCTGAGCTTGAGCGCGTCGAGATCCCAGTGCAGGAACCAAAGAAGGTCGTTCAGCACCCGTTGAAGCGCGCGTCTTTGCCGTCCAAGCAGGCGCTGCGCGAAAGTCAGCCTGCCTTACCGCTTGAAGACAACAAATACGCTAATTTTGAGATGCCGCCGCTAAGCCTTTTGCGTGGCCCTGAGACGATTGAACGCTTTCATCTCTCTGATGAAGCTCTCGAAGAAAATGCGCGGATGCTGGAAAGCGTTTTGGATGATTATGGCGTTAAGGGCGAAATCGTTTCGGTCCGTCCGGGTCCTGTTGTGACGATGTACGAACTCGAACCTGCTGCTGGCTTGAAAGCGTCGCGGGTGATTGGTCTGGCAGATGATATTGCGCGCTCGATGTCCGCGCTATCAGCACGTGTGTCAACAATACCGGGCAGGTCCGTGATTGGTATCGAATTGCCGAATGAAAAGCGCGAAATGGTTGTGTTGCGTGAAATGCTGTCAGCGCGTGACTTTGGTGATAGCAACATGATGCTGCCGCTGGCACTTGGGAAAGACATTGGGGGCGAGCCAGTTATTGCGAACCTCGCGAAGATGCCGCACCTTTTGATCGCTGGTACGACAGGGTCTGGTAAGTCTGTGGCGATCAACACGATGATCTTGTCGCTGCTTTATAAGCTGAGCCCTGAAGATTGCCGGATGATCATGATTGATCCGAAGATGCTCGAATTGTCTGTTTATGATGGCATCCCGCACCTGCTGTCCCCTGTTGTGACCGACCCGAAAAAGGCTGTCGTCGCGCTGAAGTGGGTCGTGGGCGAGATGGAAGAACGCTACCGCAAAATGTCAAAGATGGGCGTGCGAAACATTGACGGCTATAATGGGCGGGTGCG
>JAPKCP010000073.1 GCA_028822885.1 Yoonia sp.
AATGTCTATTCACAGCAGTCCCTTCCCCGATGTCGCACTCACAGATCAGACCATAACTGAACGCGTCTTTGCAGGACTGATCGACCGCCCCGAAGAGGTCGTTTTGACGGATGGACCAAGCGGGCGCACGATGACGGCCAAAGCCTTCATGGACCAAGTCAAACAATTTGCGGGCGGGTTAACTGCAGCGGGGTATGGCGCAGGCAAAACGGTCGCTCTGATGGCGCCCAACATCCCTGAATATTGCGTGATCTTTCACGGTGTTGCATGGGCGGGCGGCACAATCACGACGCTGAATCCGACCTACACTGGCCCAGAAGTTGCGCATCAACTGGCCGATTCAAATGCGGATGTGTTAATCACCATTCCCGATTTTTTAGAGACGGCAAAGGCAGGTGCAGGGGATCGCGCGCTTATTGTGATCGGCACGCCGCAGTTTGAAGCACTTTTCGGTGCGCCCATTGAGGCGCAAGTTCCTGTCGATATCGACGCCCACAGTGTTGTTTTACCCTATTCGTCAGGCACCACAGGGCTGCCGAAAGGCGTGATGCTATCGCACCGAAACTTGGTAGTGAACGTTGACCAGTCCATCCTCGCCGCAGATTTTCAACCCGGTGAGATAGCAGCAGCGTTCCTGCCATTCTTTCATATTTACGGGATGACCGTGTTGATGAACGTGCATCTGGCGGGTGGCAGCGCCTTAGTCACAATGCCTCGGTTCGATTTGCCGATGTTCTTGCAGATCAGTCAGGATCATAAGGCGCGGCGCATGTGGGTGGTACCGCCCGTTGCGATCGCGTTAGCCAAGCACCCGCTCGTGGATGACTATGATCTCAGCGCGCTTGAGCAGGTGTTCATCGCTGCCGCACCGTCCGGCCCAGAGTTGACGGATGCTGTGTCCGCGCGGTTGAACTGCACCGCGTTACAAGGGTTTGGCATGACAGAGTTAAGCCCCGTTTCCCATGTTGTTCCCGGCAATGCGCCAAAGTCTGGCGCTGTGGGCGTCCTTTTGCCCAACACAATCTGTAAAATCGTCGATCCTGACAGCGGTGACGTTATGGGTGTCGACGCGGAAGGCGAACTTTGGATCAAAGGTCCACAGGTAATGCAGGGTTACCTCAATAACGCAAAGGCCACTGCAGAGACGATCACCGACGATGGGTGGTTACGCACTGGTGATATCGCCAGAATTGATGAAGACGGTTACCTGTTCATCGTGGATCGCTTGAAAGAACTGATTAAGTACAAGGGGTTTCAAGTTGCACCCGCTGAACTGGAGGCCACTTTGGTCGCAATGGACGGCGTGATCGATGCTGCCGTTATCGGTTTGCCTGATGATGACGCAGGCGAACTACCCATTGCATTTGTCATCTGCGCTGAGGGCGGGCCAGACGAGGCTACAATTCACGCTCATTTTCAAGAAAATTTGGCAACATATAAGCGACTGCATCAAGTCAGATTTGTCGATGAAATTCCCAAATCGGCATCCGGTAAAATCCTACGGCGTTTCCTACGTGATCAAGTTGCGGCGTCAGGATAACAGAGACGGTATTGCTCCACCATTCCTCCTCCCCTCGCCCGTTTTGTGCTGATAATTTGGATCTAGGTCACTAGCTTGGCTTTGAATATTAGAGAACCCAACGTGTTTGAGCAGGAGTCAGAAACTGTTGATCCAAATCTAATCGTGCAAGTTCTTGAAACTAAATGCTCCCGCTTTAATGTTGCCGCATAAAGAGAGATAAAAATGACTGACCTGACGATTGTAGCCATGATCACAGTGGACCCAGCCAAAGTGTCCAACCTCATGCCACTTTTTGCTGAAATGACTGCACAAACACGGCGTGAAGACGGTTGCATCCGCTACGACCTGCACCACGACAACCAAGACCCATCCCGGTTCATGTTCTATGAAACATGGGAAAGCCGTGACCTTTGGCAAGCGCATATGGCATCAGCCCATGTTGCTGCATTTGGAAAAGCGGCAGGGGATATGGTTGTTTCAGCTGACATCTTTGAGATGTCGCAGGTCTAAGCGACGCACCCAAGCCAATCGTTCGATACATCCTCCATGTGGTTTACCCAGCCCACTCGGACGAGTGATGCAGGCCACAAATGCACGCTCTGGGAAAGTGCTTCTCGAAATTCAGCTTTGAGGCGAATTCTGCCAACCGACTCCCGTTTCCCCCTCCCAATCGCTCGCGATTCCGCCTATAACGAGGTTATCACTAAGGGGAACGTCATGCCGCATAGGTTTGAAACCGAGAGCAGAAAGCTGCTAGGCAAGCTACGGCAAACGATGGCGGGGCAAAGCGCTGGCCAAGAACGGCTTGATGAGATTGTGCAGCTGATTGCATCGTCGATGCTTGCTGAAGTGTGTTCAATTTATCTTTTCCGGGATGCAGAAACGCTAGAGCTTTGCGCGACGCAAGGCCTCGCTTCTGCGGCTGTTCACCAAACGCGAATGCGGCTTGGTGAAGGCCTTGTTGGGCGCACGGCCCGGTCACGGCGCGTGATCAACACAGCAGATGCGCCATCTGCACGTGGCTTTCGGTACATGCCAGAAACTGGCGAAGAACGGTTTTCGTCGTTTTGTGGTGTCCCGATTCAACGTGTCGGTGATATCCTTGGCGTTCTTGTCGTGCAGTCCAAAGAAGCCCGCGAATTCACACCTGATGAAATTTACGCGCTCGAAGTGGTTGCAATGGTTCTGGCCGAAATGACCGAACTTGGCGTGTTTATTGGTGAGGGTGCAGCCCTTGCTGCCCCGCATCAACGGCCCAGCCTGATCAAAGGATCAATCGCGCAAGAAGGTGCCGCCGAAGGCAAAGTTTACCTTCACGAACCACGCGTCGTTGTCACCAACCCAATCTCTGACGATCCAGAAGCGGAACTCGTGCGCCTGCAAGAAGCGATTGAGACGCTCCGGTCATCTGTCGACACGATGTTATCTGGCAATCGGTCGCTGAATGGTGAGCAAAAACAAATCCTAGAAGCCTATCGCATGTTCGCCAACTCACGGAGTTGGAAAAAGCGGATGGAAGAAGATGTCGCCAATGGCTTGTCTGCCGAAGCTGCCGTCGAAAAGGAACAATCGCTGGCCAAAGCCCGACTAAGCCATTCCGGCGACGCCTACATGCGCGAACGTCTCAACGATCTTGATGATCTGTCCAACAGGTTGTTGCGTATTCTGACAGGTCAAGGCGCAACGACGGGGGCCGAACTGCCTGATAATCCGATCTTGGTCGCCAAAAATATTGGCCCCGGTGAGCTGCTGGACTACGGCAAAAAACTACGTGGCATTGTGCTTGAAGAAGGCTCTGTTGGCTCTCACGCAACCATCGTGGCACGGGCATGGGCCATTCCGCTTGTGATCAACGCAAAAGGTGTCGTCATACAGGCGCTGAACGGCGATAATATGCTTGTGGATGGTGACCAAGGCTTTGTCCACTTACGACCAGATGAGACTGTGCAAAGTGCATTCCGCGAAAAAATTGCGATGCAGGCACGCGCACAGGAACGCTACACTTCAATCCGCGATCTGCCTGCGATGACCAAATGTGGCACCACTATTCGCCTTGATATGAATGCTGGGTTGATGGCTGATTTACCGTCACTTGCAGGCTCCGGCGCCGAAGGTGTTGGCCTGTTCCGCACAGAACTGCAGTTTTTGGTCCGCAATAAAATGCCGCGGCGCGCAGAACTTATGGCGCTGTATTCAAGGGTCATTGCGGCCTCTGCTGGGAAGCGGGTCGCCTTCAGAACGCTGGATATTGGGTCCGACAAGGTCCTGACCTATATGAAACCAAACGATGAACCCAACCCAGCAATGGGCTGGCGGGCGATCCGTGTGGGGCTTGATAAACCGGGTGTGTTGCGGATGCAGTTGCAAGCGCTGATCCGGGCTGCAAACGGGGGTCCGCTGACGGTTATGTTCCCATTTGTGGCCTTGCACGAGGAATTCATCGCGGCCAAGGCAGAGATGGACAAAGCTTTGGCGCGCGAAGAACGCTTAGGCCACCCCCTGCCCTCGTCTCTCAAAGTCGGGGCGATGATGGAAACACCGTCGCTGGCCTATGCGCCCGATGCGTTCTTTGAAGAGGTTGATTTCATTTCAATCGGTGGCAACGATCTTAAACAGTTTTTCTTCGCAGCAGACCGTGAAAATGAACGGGTTCGCAAACGTTACGACACGCTTTCACCAAGCTTTCTGCGCTTCCTACTGATGGTTATTGAGCGATGCGCATTGTCGGGAACACCCCTTTCTTTCTGTGGAGAAGACGCAGGTCGCCCAATCGAGGCGCTGTGCTTTGCTGCACTTGGACTGCGGTCCCTTTCGATGCGACCCGCCTCTATTGGTCCGGTCAAACACATCCTAAGACGGGTTGACTTGGCCGCAGTCCGCGCAATTATTGATAACGCAATTGCTAAGGGAGAGCCTTCAGTGCGGCGCCCTGTTGCAGACTGGCTTGCTGATCAAGTCTAGTCGGCTTCAATCAAAACGCGCACGGTCGATTGATACGTTTAAAGCCACAAGCTGTTCATGAAATGCATCCAAGACAGCAGCATCACCATGGTCGCGCATTAGTTTGCGCAGCCCAAAATGGACGTGGGCCATGCTAATGTAGTAATTTATAAACGCGTAGTTCGTGCCTGCGCCCGCAATCGCACCAAGAATTGGCACGGATTGTGATGCCAATTTTTGTGACATCACAGCGGCAAAACGGGGGGCGACTTTGCTGATCATTGAATTCAGCGCGGGCCCAGTGATAGTCAGACGCGCACCGATAAACGAGGTGTCTACGCCATCATCAGCATTCCCCGGCCCACCCGATCCAAAGACCGCGAGACACTCCATCCGGGTTTCGGCCGATTGGGGGTCTTCGCCGTATTCCTCAGCAACAGCCTGAACCGAACGAAAGATAATTGTTGTGGCAACAGGCAGTTCGATCAGGGCCGTCCCGATCCCCGCAATGCCCCCAATGGCACCTGATACGGTCCCCAACACACGGTGCATGCGGTCCGTCCCAATCGTACGGCCAATCCGACCGGTGCGGGTCTTTGCAGCAAGGTTAAAGCTCTTTTCAAGTGCAAATCGGGCGGCGCTATCAATTTGGCCACGGACACCTTGGGGCAAAGCTTTCATGCCACCCTCGACATGACCACCGATGTAATTGATGCCTTTCATTAAGACACCGTTCGCCGCCTGCTGTCGCATCGCGAGTGCCTTGATCTGATCCAGCGTCAGACCATCCAAAACACTGCGTGTCTGAATTGCTATTGTGTTTTGAACGTCATGCGGCGGTTTGCTCATGACCTGTAGATGGGACTTAGTAAGGCTGAATGCAATCTATAGCGCGCGTAACATGTCCAAAAACGTGGTCCCATGCGCCAACGTGCAGTGGTTTTCCCAAGACACGATCAGGGTTTGTCGGCGGGGGCATAATGACATCTGCAACAGGCACAAACCCAAACCGTCGATAGTAAGGCGCATCGCCAACAAGCAAGATACGCGACCACCCAGCCCCCCGCGCCGCGTCGATGCAATTCATCATCAGAATGGCGGCGATCCCTTCGCCCTGCCGGGTCGGATGCACAGCAATAGGGCCAAGCAAGACAGTCGGTTTTTCGCCAATCAGCACAGGCCAGCAACGCACCACACCGGCAAGAACACCTTGCGGGTCGCGGGCTGTCAGACACAGCTCGGGCAAAGGGGCGACATCTTCTCGCAGCCGGTACGACGACAGCGCAGTACGACCCGGGGCGAAGGTCAGGTCATACAACTCTTCGACCTCCCACCAATCGTCAGGAACTTCTCGCGCCAGTTGGATCTTAATCGTTTGCATCAGGGGTCGCTTTGGCTTTGGTCTGGTATCTGGTTGTGGTGCAAGCTACCCAAGACGAAGACAAAGGTTAAGGGACTACGCACATGTTTTATGAACCAAAAAATGGGCATGGCCTCCCTCATAATCCGTTTAATGCGATCGTGACCCCACGGCCTATCGGGTGGATTTCCACGCGTGGGGCGGATGGCCATGACAATCTTGCGCCCTATTCGTTTTTCAACGCAGTCGCTTATGTGCCGCCACAAGTGATGTTCGCTTCAACTGGCACAAAGCAAGACAGGGACGGCACTAAAGACAGCGTCGCCAATATCCGTGAGACAGGGGTGTTTGTGGTTAACATCGTGAGCCTAGCCCTCAAAGATGCGATGAACATGACATCTGGAACTTGGGACAAAACTGTTGATGAATTTACTTTGGCTGCGTTAGAAAAAGTAGAATCGCAAACGATTAACTGCGCCCGTGTGGCAGCAGCACCTGCCGCTTTGGAATGCAAATTAACGCAAATCATTCAGCTCGAGGGCGAAAACAACACGCTTGTGCTTGGCGAAGTCACCGGCGTTTACATGTCCGATGCTTGTCTCAAAGACGGTATCTTCGATGTGACGTCATTCCAGCCACTCGCGCGTCTCGGATACAAAGACTACACCACCGTTAGCGACGTCTTCAGCCTCAAACGCCCGGGCCAAGACTAAGCGCCACCGCCCGGCGTCTTTGGTTTCTTCAAAATCCTCGCCGAAGGCTTGGGGTCCCAAAGGACCCCAAATCTGTCAATGGCCACCAATAATCCCAGTGCGCACTTCGTAATCGACTGCGATTTCGTAGTCGGGGTCATCATCGCTATCAACCATCAGGTGCCCAGCTTTTGACAGCAACGAATGACAATCACGGCTTAGGTGACGCAATTGGATTTGCTTGCCTTGAGCCAAGTATTTCGCCGCTACCCCTTCAATCGCTTGCAACGCGGATTGATCAACAACCCGGCTATCTGCAAAGTCAACGATGACCAGCGATGGGTCATTTTGAACATCAAACAGCTCTGCAAATCCTTCGGATGATCCAAAGAACAATGGCCCCTGCACGCCGTAAACCTTAGCGCCCTCTGGTGTTTCAGACGTCTTTGCATAAATGCGTGTTGCGTTGTTCCATGAATAGGCCAGCGCCGATACAATCACACCAACAACAACAGCCGTAGCAAGGTCAGTCCAGACCGTCACGATGGTCACAAGCACCGTCACAAACGCATCCATCTTCGGCACTTTGCGCAGGATCGTGAGAGAGTTCCAAGCGAACGTCCCAATCACAACCATGAACATCACACCCACCAATGCGGCCAATGGGATTTGTTCAATCAAGCCACTCGCAAACAAGATAAACGCCAGCAAAAACAGCGCCGCAGCGATGCCTGCGATCCGTGTCCGACCGCCTGATTTGACGTTGATCATCGACTGACCGATCATCGCACAACCGCCCATGCCACCGAAGAAACCAGTGACTGTGTTCGACACGCCCTGAGCGATACATTCTTGGGACGCACCACCGCGTTTGTTGGTCATTTCACCGACAAGATTCAGCGTCAGCAAGCTTTCAATCAAGCCAATCGCAGACAGGATCAACGCATAAGGCAAGATGATCCAAAGTGTCTCTAGGTTAAACGGGGCCAGTGGTGTCCCGTATAGGCCCAAACCTTCACCAAACGGAACATGCAGCGGTGGCAACCCGCCAGAGATTGAGGCCAAATCACCAACACGCGGCACATCCAAACCAAAGCCAATCACAACCGCCGCAACAATCCCAATGCCCGCCAATGGCGCAGGAATGATGGACGTAATCTTTGGCATTATCCAGATGATTGCCATTGTCACAGCAACTAAACCTAGCATCAGCACCATCTGCATACCCGACAGCCATTCGCCATTCGCCATCCCATGACCCGCACTCTCAGCAGTGCCAGGCACTTGGAATTGCCCCAACTGTGCCAAGAAAATAACGATCGCAAGGCCGTTCACAAACCCGAGCATAACCGGATGCGGCACAAGTCGAATAAACTTGCCCCATTTCATAATACCAACAAATATCTGAATCGCGCCCATCAAAATAACGGTCGCAAACAAATACTCAACCCCGTGCTGGGCGACAAGCGACACCATCACAACAGCCAAAGCACCTGTCGCACCAGATATCATCCCGGGCCGTCCACCGAACACCGCAGTGATCAGACCCACGATAAATGCAGCGTACAATCCCACCAATGGGTTAACGCCCGCCACAAAGGCAAACGCCACAGCTTCAGGCACCAAAGCCAAGGCAACAGTCAAACCTGACAGCACTTCTATGCGCAATCGGGCCGGGGTAAGCGGTGCATCTTTATCGGTGATGGCAATGCTGTCAGCGAAACTCGCCAAAAGAGCGCGGGGCATATTATTATCCTGTGAGGAAGGTCAGTTTTGCCCGCCCCTACCGCAGGTGGACCCAATTGTCACCCCCATCCCTACGACACCCACGTTAACCGTTCCTTGATAGCCGCACGTTTCAGCACACGCTCCCTTGTCACCCCGTTAACCCTCTGCTTGTTTGGTGCCACGGTAGCAGGAGACACCTTATGACAAAACTTGGCATCATCGGCGGGTCCGGCATTTATCAGATGGACGGTCTGGAAAACGCACAATGGGAAACGGTTGAAACACCATGGGGCATTCCGTCTGATGCGATCCTCACTGGGACGCTCAACGGCACCGAAATGGCATTCTTGCCCCGCCATGGTCGCGGCCACACCTATACGCCCACAACGGTCCCATACCGCGCCAACATCGACGCATTAAAACGGCTCGGTGTCACTGACATCATCAGCGTAAGCGCGTGCGGATCGTTTCGCATGGATATGGCTCCGGGTGATTTTGTCCTCGTCGACCAATTCATTGATCGGACCTTCGCACGGGAAAAATCCTTTTTTGGAACCGGCTGCGTCGCCCACGTCAGCATCGCCCACCCAACCTGCGACCGCCTCTCAAGCGCCTGCCTGACAGCAGGCCAAAACGCGGGCATCACAATGCACCAAGGCGGCACATACCTTGCAATGGAAGGTCCGCAATTCTCGTCAATGGCCGAATCGCGGCTGTATAAGTCTTGGGGTTGCGACGTCATCGGCATGACCAACATGCCCGAAGCCAAACTCGCCCGCGAGGCTGAGATATGCTACATCACCGTCGCAATGGTCACAGACTACGACAGCTGGCATCCGGACCACGGGGCAGTCGATGTCAGCGCCGTCATCAAAACCCTACAAGGCAACGGCACCAAAGCCCAAGACCTGATCAGCCGCCTACCCGCCATTCTAAACCAGCGCACAACCACTTGCCCGCACGGCTGCGATACGGCATTGGAACACGCGATCATGACCGCCCCTGACCTGCGCGATCCAAGCCTTGTGGCAAAACTTGACGCTGTCGCAGGCCGCGTCCTTTGAAAGAGACTTCCATGAAAACTGCCGCCAAGACCGTCCAAGACTATATCCGCACGATCCCTGACTTTCCTCAAAAAGGGATCATGTTTCGCGACGTGACAACCCTGTTTAGTGATCCACGCGGCTTCCGTCTGGCAATCGACCAACTGCTACACCCTTATGTTGGTATGGAAATCGACCGGATCGTCGGGCTTGAAGCACGCGGCTTTATCCTTGGCGGGGCCATCGCGCACCAATTGTCACGGGGCTTTGTCCCGATCCGCAAAAAGGGCAAGCTACCCGGCAAAACTATCGAACAGGCGTACACGCTCGAATACGGTGAAGCAGTGATGGAAGTGCACGACGACGCGCTCCAAGCCGGCGAAAAGGTTCTTCTCGTTGATGACCTTTTGGCGACCGGTGGCACGGCAGAGGCAGGTATCAAATTGATTGAACGCATGGGCGCTCAAGTCATCGGTTGCGCCTTTGTAATCGACCTGCCCGACCTAGGTGGGCGCAAAAAGCTCGAGGGCATGGGGATGGACGTGCACGCGCTTTGCGCTTTTGAAGGCGACTGACCGCCGAAGCCCAAATTTGTCCGATTGCATCGCAAATGCTGGCACGGCATACAAACAGCATTGGTTTTACAGGTATGATCACTGGACACATCCAGACCATGCCAGCACTTGAAAGAGGTCCCCTGATGCGGCGTGCATTTGTGACATTTTCCCTTTTGGTCATCACAGCGGCCTGTAGTTCAACTGTCAGTGGCAAATTGAGCAAAGCTTGCGTTGCTGCGGACCGATCAGCCGCCAACGCGCGCCTATGCTCTTGCGTGCAACAAGTGGCGAACCAGTCTCTCAGTGGATCTGACCAAACGCTTGCAGCTACGTTTTTCTCAGAACCGCAATTGGCCCAAGACACGCGTCAATCGGACAACCGCGCGTCCGAGGCATTCTGGAGACGCTACCGTGCCTTCGCCACATCCGCCCGCAGTCAGTGCGGCTAACAGCGCGACCACTGGGTCTCCCCAGATTCTGAGGATGTGGCGGCTAATCCCTATTTAGCGCAAAACCCCGCGCCGTGTCATCGCACGGGCATAAATCCACAATACAGCCAGTACGACAAAGATCGCGATGGTGAATCCCATTTGGGCAGGACTCAGCGTCAGACCTGTTCGATCAGCAATCCCAAAGCTGTAAACGGATGATACCACTAGACCGAGAAACGAGAGCCCAAACACCGCACCCGCAAAGCGCGACTGCAGCAACAATAATACAGAGCCCAGCACAGAGAACCAAACGCCCACGGCCCATGCAGCCTCAAACCAAATGGGACCGGTGTCCAAAAACGCCCTTTGGGCGTCCGTGAGCATAGCAAGATACGCTTCATCCTGAAACTGGGTCATCACGTAATCATAGGCCCCACCCGCGTTCCAAATCAGCGCAATGACCCCGATGATCCACAAATGTACTGGCGTTTTCATGATATTTTTCCTCTCAGCCCTACCAAGATGTTACGCACTCACACGCTATCGGGCAAGATTTCATGTGATCTGCCGCACCAAGGTTTGGTGGACATCCCTTCCCGACACGATAAAAACACCTGCATGAGCCATTACCCGAATATGCCCGCTACCGCCGCCAAGATCGCCTCTGGTGATCGCCGTGCCCTTGCCCGCGCGATTACCCTTGTGGAAAGTACGCGCACTGATCAACGGACAGAGGCGCTGGCCCTGCTCGACACCCTCGGAACCACCCGCCAAGCGTTGCGGATTGGCCTGTCCGGCACGCCGGGTGTGGGCAAATCGACATTCATCGAAAGCTTTGGTCTGATGCTGACTGGTATGGGCAAGAAGGTGGCTGTGCTCGCGGTTGATCCGTCCTCCGCACGCTCTGGCGGCTCCATCCTTGGCGACAAAACCCGCATGGATTTTCTGGCCCGCGATCCAAACGCCTTTATTCGGCCATCGCCGTCCCAAACCCAACTCGGCGGTGTGACACGGCGCACGCGTGAGGCCGTGGCGCTGTGCGAGGCGGCAGGCTACGATGTTGTGCTGATAGAAACTGTCGGCGTCGGCCAATCCGAAACAGTCGTGGCGCAAATGTCCGACCTCTTTGTGTTGCTTCTCGCACCCGCTGGTGGGGACGAATTGCAAGGCGTCAAACGCGGTATCATGGAAATCGCAGACATCGTGCTCGTGAACAAAGCGGACGGAGACCTGAAATCGCAAGCCACCCGCACCTGTGCTGACTACGCAGGCGCATTGCGGCTGCTTCGTAAACGCCCCCAAGACCCGGACGGCTTCCCGTTAGCAAAAATGGTTTCAGCCCTAGAAACTCAAGGACTGTCAGAGGCATGGGCCGACATGCAAACCCTCACGACATGGCGCAAAGATCACGGCATCTGGGACCAAACACGCGCCGAACAATCACGCCACTGGTTCCACGAAGAGGTCCACCTGCAGCTCATGGCGCAATTGACAGCAGACACAGCATTACGAGAGCGATTGAAAGAGATGGAAGCGCAGGTCGTGTCAGGCGATATTTCACCAGCAGCAGCAGCGATGCAGGTTTTAGCAAAACCGCTCTAG